>CAJOMI010000149.1 GCA_905235545.1 uncultured Lachnospiraceae bacterium
CCTACATCCAATCCTATTCTCATGTCAATACCTCTTTTTCCTCAGTAGATTTGAAATCAAAACGTATTTTAGCACACTTTGCTTCATTGTGCCACCCCCCAGTTTATGGATATCCTAGAACTTCTCTTCCTCCTCTGTATCCTCCGCTTTTATTTCCTCTGCGAAGACGTTCTTCTTATCCCTGTTAAATGCCTCATAGATGCATGGAACTACAAGCAGCGTCAAAAGCGTACCGTAGATCAGACCACCAATCGTAACCAGTGCCATCGGCTGCGCCATATCCGCTCCCATTCCGATTCCCATCGCCATCGTGGAAAGTCCGAGAATCGTCGTAAGCGCTGTCATCGTAATCGGGCGCAAACGATGTTTTCCGGTTGTAACGATCGCATCCCGAATCAGCATTCCCTCATCACGCAACTGATTCACACTGTCCACAAATACAATACCGTTGTTTACTATAATACCCGAAAGCATGACCATACCGATCATGGCGATAATGCTGACATCCTTTCCGGTCAGATAAAGTGCTGCAAAGCCTCCGGTGAATGCAAGCGGGATCGTAAACATGATGATGAACGGGCTCTTCAATGACTGGAACTGTGCCACCATGATCAGGTACATAAACGCAATCGCCAATACCAGCATCAGCATGACCTGTCCTATAGCCTCCATTACAGTTTCATTTTCACCATCGTATTCGATCTCATAACCGTTTGGTAAAGGCATACTGTCAAGTTTCCGTTTCACTTCATTGGAAACCGCAGTTGTTGTATATCCGTCTTTTACCTGTGCCGTTATCGCAATGTATCTGGTCTGGTTGGTACGTGAGATGGATGACAACGAATGTGAATTCTCCACATCCGCAATTTTGCTGATTTTCACATCAACATTTTCTTCACCGTCTTTTCCTTGCAATTTCATATTGTTGACATCGGAAAGCGTATATTTTTCTGCCTCTTCCTCTTTGACATATACCGGATAATCTTTGTCAAGTGTACTGAGTGTTGTCGCTGTAGTCGGACTGGCAAGTGATCCCTGGACTTTCTGAAATACCTGCGCCACGGTAAGACCATACTTTGCCGCCTTATCTTTATCTACCACAATCCGGTATTCCGAATCTGCGTCTTCCAGACCATTTTCCACTTCGGTAAGTCCATCGATTTCTTCGAGTTTCTCCCCAATCTGTACTGCCAGATCTTTCAGCGTATCCAGTTCTTTTCCCTTGATTCGAATCGTTACACCGGAGGAAGTGATCGCGCTCATATCCATGGTAGACGCCTCAACACTGATCTCACAGTCGAAGTCCTTTGTCTTCTCCATGATCATATCCGCTATCTCTTCATTTGTATGCTGCTTATCTTCCTTACATTCCAGATAATAACTGACCGTATCGATCGTATTATCGGAGCCGAGACCGACCATGGAAAATGATCCGCCGCCAACCATGGCACCCACCGTCTCGACATCATCAATTTCCAAAACAGCATCAATGATCTGATCCGACATTTCAGCCGTTTCCTCAAGTGTCTTGGTATCTTCCGGCATCACCATCGTCATCGACATCTGCGGAGAATCCATACCCGGGAAGAACGAAAATCCCTTAGACAGGGAAAGTGCTGTACTGAGCACAAACAAGGCTATGGCTATAAAGAATACAATTCCCTTATGATTGAGCACCGTCGGAAGAATGCGTGCATACCCGTTGCTGATATGTGCAATGAGATGATTCTCCCGCTCAGATACATTTTCAAATGTTCTGGACGCCACCATCGGAACAAAGGTAATCGCAACGATCAAACTTGCCAGCAACGAATATGCGATGGTAAGTCCCATATCCGTAAAGAGCTGTTTCGTAATACCGGATGTAAAAACAATCGGTAAGAATACACAGACCGTTGTCAGTGTGGATGCCGTGATCGCTCCCACCATCTGTCCTGCACCTTTAATAGATGCCTCTTTGACGGACATTCCCTCGTTGCGAAGGCGATAGATATTCTCAATTACAACAATCGAGTTATCCACAAGCATTCCGACGCCCAATGCCAGACCGGATAATGAAATCACATTCAGCGTAATTCCGCTAAAATACATCAGCACTACGGCAAAGACCAGAGAAACCGGAATGGATACTGCTATAATTCCGGTCGGTCGGATGTCCTTTAGGAACAGCAAAAGGATCAACACCGCAAGGAGTGCTCCAAGCAACAGATTATTAATTACAGAATCCGCTACCAGATCAATATAGACTCCCTGATTCATCAACTCAACAAAGGATACTCCGTCATCATCTTTTTTCAATTGTTCAAATTGCTTCTCAATCCGATCCGCAACCGCTTTGGTAGAATATTCATTTTGTTTTGCAATGGAAAGAATAACACCCTGATTCTTGTTTAGTCTTGTATAAATATCATCTTCATTTGTTGTCACAAAGACATCTGCCACATCCGAAAGTTTGATTGGATCCACGCCATCCATTCCCAGATTTAATAAAACAAAATTTGAAAGTTCATCTACATCATCAAACTTCTCACCGACACGAACCAGATAATCCACATCATCCTCCGTCACATATCCGGCCGGATACTCAAAATTCTGTGCGGTCAGTATACCCTTTATCATATCAGCGGTGATGATGGATTCCATATCAGCCCCATCATAAGCGGCATCTTTTGCATCATTCAAATTGGTTTCCTGCTGCTCCAGTTCCTTTTCTCCCTGTTCCAATTTGATCTGCGCTTCCGTCATCTGACTCGCAGTTTCGTTCTCCTTCGTCTTTAAATCCTCATAGCTTTTATCTAACTGTTCTTTTCCCTGTTCAACCTTTTTCAGGCCATTGTTTAATTGTTTCTTTCCCTTCTCAATTTCCTTAAGGCCCTTTTCAATCTCTCCCTTGGCAGCTTTTAACGATTCAATATAAAGCGGGAGTGTTTCAAACGTCAAAGCATTCCCATCCTGATCCTTTTGCTCTGCCAGTTGTTTTTCCATTGTCTCCATAGCGGAAGTAACCGCCTCAAGTTGAGCCTGCATTGATGCATTATCCGGTGCAAGAGCAATTGCTTTTTCCAATTGTTCTTTTTGTTCCTTCAGCGTCTGATAACTGGTAAGCAGTTTTTCCAGAGATGAAATTCCCTTTTCTAAATCTTTTTTCTGATCTTTAAGTGTTTTTTCCTGTTCCTCTAACTCCTTCAACGCATCTTTTGCATCCTGTTCGGATTTCTTCAGATCATATTGTGCACTGTTGATCTGCACCTCTGCTTTTGCAAACTGTACATTTGCTGTATCCTGTCCGTTCTTCAGTTGATTTTTCCCATTGTCAATCTCATTTTTACCGTCTTTTAACGCTTCTTCTGCTTCCGCAAATTTGTCATCCAATGATTTTTTTACTTTTTTATTGATTTCTGCGACCTTGTCTTTTCGAATGATAACCTGAACCGATTCTTCCACAAGACCCATCGTCGTTACCGATGCAACTCCTTCCACACCCTCGATGGAAGGTGCAATTGTATTTTCCACATACTCACTGAGTGCAATCCTGTCAGCGCCTTCTTTGTCCACTGCCGCAATCATGACCGGAAGCATATCCGGATTCAGTTTTATAATGATCGGATTGCCGACACTATCATCCAGGTAATCTGTAATCTGATCTAATTTCTCCCGCATATCGATAGTTGCCGTATCCATGTTGGTGTCCGAATTAAATTCTATAATGACCATGGAATAATTCTCAGCAGATATTGACTGCAGATTCTTGATATTGTCAATGGTTGCAATTGCCTGTTCAACCGGTTTGGTGACACCTGTCTCCACCGCCTCCGGACTGGCACCCGGATAGGTTGTCAGAATGACCGCATAAGGCAATTCCATTTCCGGTAGCAGATCTACCGTCATTTTGGTATATGCAACCACACCAAGAATGATCACTAATACAATTCCGACCAGCACGGTATATGCCTTTTTTACACTGAACTTTGTAATCATAGTTTTCCTCCGTTTTCCTTATATCCAATGTTCTTTGCCCTGTTCAAAAGAAATTCTTGCCGCTGTAGCTTCTGTCATATTCTTGAGAATCCGTTCTCT
>CAJOMI010000150.1 GCA_905235545.1 uncultured Lachnospiraceae bacterium
CTGAAAATCCTTCAGCAGACGGTCATCCAATGTCTTTTCATCCAGGGCGGGTTTCAGGTCGATCTCCAATGTAAGCTGCTTGTCCAGATATTTGTGAATATATGCACTGGCTTTGATAATAATAGGACCACTCACACCAAAATGGGTAAATAACATCTCGCCAAACTCGGAATATACTTTTTTCTCATCGGCGTAGATTGTGGCCGAAACATTTTTCAGAGAAATTCCCATCAGTTCCTTACAGCAGGTATCCTTTAATTCGAAAGGAACTAAAGACGGTTCTGTTTTCACAACGTGATGTCCTGCCTGTCTGGCAAACCGATAACCGGAATCACATGCTCCGGTTCTCGGATAAGACACTCCGCCTGTTGTAACGATCACACAATCCACATCGAAACGGGAAAATCCACTCTTTGTATCCTTTTTCTGAACGGTAACACCCTTTACGCAGCCTTCTTCAACAAGCAATTCATTTACCCTTGTATTGAGTTGAATGTTCACACCCATGCGTCGCAATTCTTTTTCCAAAACCTTGATCACATCGGAGGAATGATCCGACCTCGGAAAGACACGATTTCCTCTCTCCACTTTATAGAGAAGTCCCAATTCCTCAAAGAAATCCATTACCATCTGATTGGAAAACGCATAAAAAGCACTGTATAAAAACTTTGGATTGGATACAACATTGCCAAACAGATCCTCAGTATCACAGGCATTGGTAAAATTACATCTTCCCTTACCTGTAATAAAAAGTTTCTTTCCAAGTTTTTCATTCTGCTCAATCAGCGTAACCTGATTACCATTTCTCGCAGCCCAGATGGCCGCCATCATTCCGGCAGCACCGCCGCCTATAATAATTATCTTTTTCATACCTGCCACACACTCCGCTGACACTACTGTTATCCTTTTATCAAAATAGAAGTTGCCGAAATATCGGCAACTTCTGCTTTTCTCTTATTGAAATCCGTTTTATAAATTATACCGGATATACACCGTTCTCTGTATCTGCTACACCACTGTCCACTTTGGTCTGCTGTGCTTCTCTATATTTGAAATAGTCCGTTGCAACCTGTGGGAATAAAGCATAGGATAATACATCTTCGTCCTGTTGTTTATACTGTGCAACCTCTTTCTCAAGTTTTTCAAGCTGTGGCTCAATATCATCAGCCGGACGATGTGTGATCGGCTCTTTCATTCCCAGCGCATCAAGAGCCTTCTTCTGAACCTCCGGATTGATCGGTTTTACGGTCTGACCGTATTTACCAACCAAAAGATCACGGGATTCCTTTGTCATCGTCTTATAGCGCTCACCCATAACCACATTCAGAACCGCCTGGGTTCCAACAATCTGGGAAGATGGTGTAACAAGCGGTGGCTCACCGAAGTCCTTACGAACACGTGGTACTTCTTCCAACACTTCATCAAACTTGTCTTCCTGTTTCATCTCTTTCAACTGAGAAACCAGGTTACTCAACATACCACCCGGTACCTGATAAAGCAATGTCTTGATATTAACACCCATTACCTTAGGACTAAGAAGTCCTGACTCTAACCACTCCTCACGCATCGGGCGGAAATGATCAGCGATCTCAGCAAGTAACTTCTGGTCAAATCCCGGATCATATGGTGTTCCCTCAAACGCCTTAGCCATAACCTCTGTTGCAGGCTGTGAAGTACCCATAGCAAGAGGAGACATAGCAGTATCAATGACATCGCATCCTGCCTCTACCGCTTTCATATAAGTCATAGCTGCCACACCGGATGTATAGTGTGTGTGCAACTGGATTGGAAGATCCGTTCCGTCCTTCAATGCCT
Source organism: uncultured Lachnospiraceae bacterium (assembly GCA_905235545.1). Taxonomy (GTDB): domain Bacteria; phylum Bacillota; class Clostridia; order Lachnospirales; family Lachnospiraceae; genus CAG-590. The sequence continues at coordinate 1,816 of CAJOMI010000150.1, forward strand.
GTACGAGTTCCGTAGCGGCAGTCGGAACCAAAAGACCTGCCATATCCTTGATACAAATGGAATCAGCACCCATATCCTCGATACGCTTTGCCATATCTTTCCAATATTCCATAGTATAGGCATCGCCTAGCGTATAGGAAAGTGCAACCTGTGCGTGTCCTTTTTCCTTATTAGCTGCCTTAACTGCTGTCTCTAAGTTACGAATATCATTCAGACAGTCAAAAATACGGATAATATCAATACCGTTTGCAATGGATTTCTGTACAAAGTATTCCACCACATCATCTGAATACGGGCTGTAACCCAGAATATTCTGACCTCTGAACAACATCTGTAATTTGGTATTCTTAAAGCCGTCTCTGAGTTTCCGAAGTCTGTCCCAAGGATCTTCTTTCAGGAAACGAAGGCAGGCATCAAAAGTTGCACCGCCCCAACACTCAACTGAGTGATAGCCGACCTTATCCATCTTATCAATGATAGGAAGCATCTGCTCTGTGGTCATACGAGTTGCAATTAGAGACTGATGCGCATCACGAAGGACTGTCTCTGTAATTCCAACCGGCTTAGCTTCCACCTTTGGCGAATTTTTATTATCTTTCTTCCCCATTCTATTTTCCTCCATTATTATTTAAAGATTTCTATTTACTATAATCATTTTATATTAGAATACTCCGAATATAGCCATGAATGTTCCTGCAGCAACTGCAGTTCCGATAACTCCTGCAACATTCGGTCCCATAGCGTGCATCAATAAGAAGTTGGTAGGATCTGCTTCTGCTCCAACCTTCTGTGAAACACGGGCAGCCATCGGCACAGCCGATACACCTGCGGAACCGATCAAAGGATTTACCTTACCATGGGTTACTACGCACATTAACTTACCAAAGAGAACTCCCGCAGCGGTTCCAATGATAAATGCGATCAATCCGAGCGCTACGATCTTCAGTGTGCTGATATTCAGGAATGACTGTGCAGTTGTGGTGGAACCTACTGATGTACCAAGCAGGATAACCACAATATACATAAGTGCATTGGAAGCGGTCTCTGTCAACTGTTTTACAACGCCGCACTCTCTAAAGAGGTTACCTAACATCAACATACCAACAAGCGGTGCAGTCGTAGGTAAAACCAAAACGACTACAATAGTAACAATAACCGGGAACAGAATTTTCTCTAATTTGGAAACCGGTCTTAACTGTTCCATCTTGATCTTACGTTCTTTTTCTGTTGTGAGTAATTTCATAACAGGCGGCTGGATAACCGGAACCAATGCCATGTATGAATATGCCGCAACCGCAATCGGACCAAGTAAGGTACCACCCATGCCAAGTTTACCAGCAAGGAAGATGGAAGTAGGACCATCTGCACCACCGATAATTGAAATCGCTGCTGCTGCCTTATCACTGAAGCCCATCGCAATTGCGAAGAAATATGCGGAATAAATACCAAACTGTGCCGCTGCACCTAAGAGAAAACTCTTCGGGTTGGCAATCAGCGGTCCGAAGTCCGTCATGGCACCAACACCCAGGAAAATCAGGGAAGGTAAGATACTCCACTCATCCAACAAATAAAAATAGTGAAATAGTCCGCCCTCAGCTATGATACCCGGAAACATGTTCGCAAGTAACATACCGAAGGAGATCGGAACTAACAACAATGGTTCAAAACCAAATTTGATAGCGAGAAAAAGAAAGAAACAGGCAACAAAAATCATCACATAATTACCCCAGTAAAGATTTGCAAATGCCGTCTGTCCTGCCAGATTCTGCAACGTATTCCATACGTAATCCATCTATACTGCCTCCTCGTATATTATCGAAAATCATCTATTAGTTCAAGGAAGCCAGTGTATCGCCGGATTCCACGCTATCTCCAACTGCAACGTTGATTCCTGCTACTGTTCCGTCTTCCGGAGCAACGATCTCATTCTCCATCTTCATCGCCTCCAGAATCATAACAACTTCACCCTTCTTTACTGCCTGACCTACATTGGCTTTGATTGCCAGGATCTTACCAGGCATCGGGGCAGAAACCTTAACAGAGCCTTCTGATCCGCTTGCTGCAGGAGCCGGTGCTGCCGGAGCTGCCGGTGCTGCTGCAACCGGTGCAACTGCTGCCGGTGCTGCTGCAGGAACTGTACCTGCGCCCAATTCTTCAACTGCTACATCATAAGCTGTACCATTTACTGTGATTCTATAATTCTTCATTCTGATATTCCTCCTATTTATTATCTTCTTGCTTTTTTGATTGAGCGAACAACCA
>CAJOMI010000151.1 GCA_905235545.1 uncultured Lachnospiraceae bacterium
TATTATATAGTTCCATCGCAGACACGAGCTCTGCATACCTTCGAACTAAGCTCACTCCGTTCGCTAAGGTCTCAGGCATTGCACTCTGTCTTCGGCGTAATGGTACTAAATTCGTGTTGCACACTCATTAAGTACCAACGCCTGCGCCAAGGTCTGCTTATGGAATCTATATAATATACACAATAGATTTAAGTTTGATAAGGAGTTTCGCAATTATAAAAAAACATATAAATGACAGGAGGACAAGATGAGCAGTACGTTTCAGGTGGAATTGAAGAAGGTCGTAGATGACAGTTATGAGATCGAGACCGGATTTTCATTGGAAAAGAAATTGATTCAGGATATAAAGAATGGTCTGGTGGGAAACATTAACAAATTTGCGATCGTGACGGATAGCATTGTAAAGGATTTATATGCGCAGAAGATTTACGACTTGTTTATTGAGGCAGGATATCAGGCAGATCTGTTTGTGTTCGAGGCAGGGGAAAAGAGTAAGACAAGGAAGACAAAAGAAGAGGTGGAAGATGCGATGTTAGAAAAACAATATCGCAGAGACTGTTGTATTATCGCAGTCGGCGGCGGTGTCGTATCCGATCTGGCTGGATTTGTTGCGGGAACCTTCGGACGGGGAGTGCCGTTTATCAACTATTCCACAACTCTGTTATCCGCTGCAGATGCTTCGGTGGGTGGAAAGACTGCGGTAGACACACCGCTTGCAACCAATCTGATTGGTCTGTTTAACCAGCCAAAGAAGGTGTATCTGGATATTGCGACATGGAAAACGTTACCGGAAAAACAGATTGCAAGTGGACTGGCAGAGACCATCAAACATGCATGTCTGGCCAATCGGGATCTCTTTGATTATCTGGATCAACATATGGATGAGATTTTTTCAAATGAACGTGCTGCCTGCGAACATATTGCAGAAGAAAATTGTAAAGTCAAATATCAGGTGGTTATGAAAGATGAACGGGAAAGCGGATTGCGTGAGGTGCTGAATCTGGGGCATACGGTCGGACGTGCCATCGAGACAGTGAGCGATTACCGTCTGTTACACGGAGAAGCGGTATCCATCGGTCTGGTTGCAGAAGTGAAACTGGCTTACAAACTCGGATATGTGACAAAAGATGAGGTAAACGCGGTCATTGCATTATTGCAGAAAGCCAAACTGCCGGTTGCAATTCCGGATTACATAGACAGGGATGCGTTAGTGAAGAAATTATACACCGATAAGAAAGTACGAAACGGAAAACTTCGCTTTGTGATCCAGAAGGGAATCGGTGATGTGGTGGAATTTGAGGACGGTGTATTTGCAACTCCGATCGAGGAGAGCGTGGCAAGAGAGATTATAGAGAGCATTTGATGGATGGCTCATAGACGAGTAGAAACAGGTTTGGCCCGTACATGAGCCCGGAGGACAAAAATGGAAATGAGTAAAAGTGAATTAGAGGCACAAAAGCAAAAAGAGATCATGGAACGGTTGAAAATAAGGCTGGCAAAAACATCAGAGGAATTAGGTCGTCCGTTAACCTACTGCAGCCTTTGTTTCGGGTGCCAGATGAATGCCAAGGACAGTGAGAAACTGGAGGGTATTCTGGAGACGATCGGATATGTCAAAACCGATTCCGAGGATGCCGATTTTCTGATCATGAATACCTGTACGGTCAGAGAGAATGCAAATCTTCGGGTGTATGGACGTCTCGGACAGTTAAAAAAATACAAAAAGAAAAATCCGCACATGCTGATCGCCATCTGCGGATGCATGATGCAGGAGAGCCTGGTGGTCGAAAAAATCTGCCAAAGCTATCGTCACGTGGATATTATTTTCGGTACGCACAATGTCTTTAAACTGGCAGAACTGATCGAACAGAAATTAAATACCAACAAAATGGTCATAGATATCTGGGATGGAACATCGGAGATAGTAGAAGATCTTCCGAGTGAGCGAAAGTATGATTTCAAATGCGGCGTCAATATCATGTTTGGCTGCAATAATTTCTGCACCTATTGTATCGTGCCTTATGTAAGGGGTAGGGAACGGTCCAGAAAGCCGGAAGATATTATTGCCGAGATAAAAGAATTGGTGGCTGATGGGGTATCCGAAGTCATGCTCCTTGGACAAAATGTGAATTCTTACGGGAAAAATCTGGACGAGCCGGTTACCTTTGCAAAGCTATTGGAAATGGTGGAAGAAATCGAAGGTTTAAAGAGAATTCGGTTTATGACATCCCATCCCAAAGATCTCTCGGATGAACTGATCGAGGTGATGGCCAAATCCCAAAAGATCTGTAAACATCTTCACCTGCCGATGCAATCCGGAAGCAGTAAGGTGTTAAAGGATATGAATCGCAACTATACCAAGGAATCCTATCTGGAACTGGCGTATAAGATCAAAAAGGCGATTCCGGATATTTCCCTGACCACGGATATCATCGTTGGTTTTCCGACTGAGACAGAGGAAGATTTTCAGGAGACTTTGGATGTTGTGCGGAAAGTTCGCTTTGATTCGGCGTTTACCTTTATTTACTCCAGACGAACCGGCACCCCTGCCGCAAAAATGGAGTGTGTGGCAACGGAAGAAGAGATCAAAGACCATTTCAATCGTCTGCTAAAGGAGGTACAGGAGATCTCAAAGGAGACCTGTTCAAAGGATCAGGGTAAGATCATGGAAGTATTGGTGGAAGGCCCGGATGAACAGGATGACCGGTTGCTTACGGGAAGATTATCCAATAATATTCTCGTACATTTTCCGGGAACGGCAGACCTGATCGGAACTTATCAGAATGTGAAGCTTATCGAATCCAAAGGATTCTATTATATAGGTGAACGATGCCAGTGAAACTTTTTATTAAAATTGTATTCTAAGAAAGAGAGTAATGGAAATGACACCAATGATGCAGCAATACTGCAAAACGAAAGAAGAGTATAAGGATTGTATTTTATTTTACCGCTTGGGGGATTTTTATGAAATGTTTTTTGACGATGCTCTCATTGCGTCCAGGGAACTGGAAATCACCCTGACCGGAAAGGATTGCGGCATGGAAGAACGCGCTCCAATGTGCGGTATTCCGTACCATGCGTATGAGAATTATATGAATCGTCTCGTGGAAAAGGGGTATAAAGTCGCTATCTGTGAACAGGTGGAAGACCCAAAGACGGCAAAGGGAATCGTAAAGCGTGAGGTGATCCAGATCGTGACGCCGGGAACCATTATGAGTGCCGGCAGTATCAGTGATACGAAGAATAACTATATCATGAGTATCTATTATAAAGACCGGTTTGGTATCTCCTTTGCGGATATTACCACCGGTGATTTTTATACGACGGAAGTGGATCGTTTTTCCAAGGTTTTGGATGAAATATCCAAGTTTGCGCCGGTGGAAATCCTTATCAATGACGCCTTCTCATTGGAAGAAAATACGGAGATGCAGGCTTCACTTTTCGGACTTCGGGAAAAAGAGCATATCATGGTGAGTGAGATGGAGGATTGGTACTACGATTATGAGATGAATGAGCGATTGATCAAAGACCAGTTTCACGTCATGAATGTTGAAGGTCTGGGACTCAAAGATTTTCCGTCTGCCCTTCGCTCTGTCGGTTGTCTGCTCTACTATCTGAAGGATACCCAGAAAGGGGCAGTGGACCAGATCAATCGGATCAACACATATCAGGTAGAGGATTATGTGGTGTTGGACAGTGCATCCCGAAGAAATCTGGAACTTTGTGAAACGATGCGGGATAAGAATAAGAGAGGTTCACTTTTATGGGTGCTTGACAAGACCAAAACCGCTATGGGCGCGAGAAGACTTCGTTCCATGGTGGAACAGCCCTGCATCCGAAAACAGGAGATTGAGGAACGATTAGACGCCATAGAAGCATTAAATGCATCGATGATCACAAGGGATGAATTGCGGGAATATCTGAATGCGGTTTATGATCTGGAGCGTTTGATGACGCGTATCACCTTAAAAAGTGCCAATCCGAGAGATCTCATTTCTTTTAAAAATTCGCTTGCCATACTTCTGTAAAAGAGATTTTAAAAGAGTTTCCGACCGGTATTTTGGCAGATTACGGAAGGGAACTTGACGAACTTTCCGATCTTTTCTTGATGATCGATGCCGCTATTGTGGAAGACCCTCCGATTCTCATAAAAGAGGGCGGTATCATCAAAGACAATTATAACGAGACGGTCGATCAGTTAAAACATGCCAAATCAGACGGAAAAGGCTGGTTGATCGATCTGGAGACAAAGGAGAGAGAAGCGACCGGAATCAAGAATTTGAAGATTAAATTCAACAAAGTGTTCGGCTATTATTTTGATGTTACCAATTCCTTTAAAAGTATGGTGCCGGATTATTTCATTCGCAAACAGACACTGGCTAATTCCGAGCGCTATTCCACCGATGAACTGGAAGATATTGCCGGAAAGATACTGGGGGCGGAAGACCGTCTCTATGGCTTGGAATACGATCTTTATGTGGAACTGCGTAATACTTTGGCTACCCATGTGGAGCGGGTGCAAAAGACGGCAAAGATCATTGCCGATTTGGATGCATTGGCTTCCCTTGCCTATGTAGCGGAAAAAAATCATTATGTTCGTCCGCATATCAATGAAGAAGGCCGGATTCATATCGTAGAGGGAAGACATCCGGTGGTGGAAAAGGTGCTGGACAATGATTCCTTTATCACGAATGACACCTTGTTAGACAATGATTCCAATCGGGTATCCATCATTACCGGCCCGAATATGGCGGGAAAATCAACCTATATGCGGCAGGTGGCACTGATCGTACTGATGGCGCAGATTGGATCCTTTGTGCCTGCGGATTCTGCCGACATCGGAATTGTGGATCGTATCTTTACCCGTGTGGGGGCCTCCGATGATCTGGCTTCCGGACAGAGTACCTTTATGGTGGAGATGAGCGAGGTCGCCAATATTTTGCGAAATGCCACCGCAAACAGTCTGTTGATCTTAGATGAAATCGGACGGGGAACCTCGACCTATGACGGTCTTTCCATTGCATGGGCGGTGGTGGAATATATCAGCTCAAAGGATTTATTGGGAGCAAAGACGTTATTTGCAACCCACTATCATGAACTGACGGAGTTGGAGGGGAAACTCGACAGTGTCAACAATTACTGCATTTCCGTCAAAGAATCCGGAGAGGATATCGTATTTTTACGAAAGATCATCAAAGGTGGTGCCGATAAGAGTTACGGTATCCAGGTGGCAAAACTTGCCGGGGTGCCGGATGTGGTGCTCGCACGGGCAAGCGAGATCGCTGCAGAGCTTTCCGAACATGATATCAATGTGACGGCGGCAGCGGATATTATGCCAAAGATCCTGGAAGACACAACTGTGAAAGGGAAAAAGAAAGGTGCTGACGGTCAGCTTTCCATGTTCGGAAATGCGGAGGAATCCAGTGTCGTCGCAGATATCAAAGCCTTGGATCTCTCAAATATGACACCGATGAAGGCAATGCTTTATTTAAGTGATCTGCAGGAACGTTTAAATGGAAGATAATCTGAATAGGCAATTGCGAAACTTTTGGTTATATTTTCATGATGGTACATATTATACAGTTCCATCACAGGCACGAGCCCTGCATACCTTCGAACTAAGCTCACTCCGTTCGCTAAGGTCTCAGGCATTTCGCTGCTTGTCGCACGCAGCGGTACTAAATTCGCAGTTAACTGCTCATTAAGTACCGGCGGCTCCAAAGCACCTGTTTATGGAATCTGTATAATATGTACCATCCAATATACAATATTAA
>CAJOMI010000152.1 GCA_905235545.1 uncultured Lachnospiraceae bacterium
TATTGTCAAAGCGCTCAGGTCGGTTGAATTGAATGGAGAGTACTCCCCGGAAGATATCCTGTCTATTGGCAAAAATATTTATCAGGTTCGTAATTACGTTGGTGCTTCTGATTTTCGGATATCTGAAGTTCCAGAAAAGGATCGTGCTTTATTGTCAAAAATTGGTGTCAATTTGCCCATGAATTCTTGATTCCTTTCAGCTCATCTATATATCCGTAATTTCTTAGTCTTCCGTGTTACAAAATCAAAGTTGGTACATTTGAGAATGAAAAATTAGATGGTAAAGCTGTTTTGATGTTGCAAGAATCAGAGGACAATGAAACTTGGTTCAATGTTCAATCTGTAACTATTGATTCAACCGGCGCATGGTATATGACAGCCCATTGCAATTATCGATACCGCAGATTTAAAATCGTTGTCACCGGTACAGAAGTCGAGATTGATGATATAAAAATCTATACGACACAATTACCGAAATTTGAGGATCGCCAAATTCTCCTTGATAATTATGGAAAAATTACCAAGCTCTTTGAATACGGAGCTGAACAAATTAAAAACCTTTGGATATTTCAGGAAGGTAATGTTTCATCTATTAATAAATCAGACAACACATACACTCTTGACAGAATCAATCTGGATGAAATCAGAACGACTGCGGACGAATGGAATGGCTCTACAACAGAATCCAGTAATGTCTATCTTCTTTGGTCATGGTTAAACGGCTTACAGCGTTATTATGGCACTGAATTGGAAGGAAAAGGGCCTGATCATGATGAAGGTATGCCTGATGATATGGCGGGAAGAATTACAAAAATTCTTTCCTATCCTGGGAATTTCTTTGCTTCCATTGATGCTGGTGATGATGGTTACAGCTCCATAATGATGTTCAACGGAAACGGCTGGCACAATCTTTACCGTGCGCCAAATAAAGGCGAACGAATATTTGATATGGAATATCAACCAATTTACGGTGATCGTCCCGACCGTCTATGGGCGCAAGTAGGCGATAACGTAATTTGGCTTGCAATGCCCTCAAAAATTCTGTATGCGCTGCATGACAAACAAGCAGAATACACTCATGAATCAGTTGTTGTTTCCGCATGGATCACCGGTGGTATGGCGGAGGTTGAAAAACTTTGGCACTCATTATCCATTATGGCGGATAATCTTGACGGTTCAACTTGCTGGATCGAAGCAGATTATCAGCTCGATGATGAAAAAGATTGGCATCCAATCCCAACCAACCCCTACTATATTTCCCCTCAGCAGGAAGAAAACTTTGCTGCCGATGATGAATCTGTAAACGGGAAAAAAATGAGATACCGGCTGCGACTGCAAACAACCGACAAAATGAAATCTCCGAAAGTCAATGTTGTTCTTGTGAAAGCAGTTGGACGTATTGATATCAAATACTCCTATGGTTTACATTTCAGAAATATCAAATACAAAGAAAACCTTGCAAGCGATTATCAGGAAATCGAACCTTACGAATTGCAATGTCTTATTGATGAATGGGCTAACAGATTATGCACACTAAGATTGAACAGTGCTTATAAAATGTACGACAACAAAAAAGTTTTTGTCGATGGTACTACCACATCAATTTTGACAGAAAAACGGGAAGGATATCTGAGTCAATTAACGCTGACGGAGATTTAATATGCCAAAGAAACTTCCTTTCCAAATTAAAGCAAGAAGCGGTTTAGGATTAAAACTTACTCCTAAAACCGCTCCAATGCGAATAATACCAAAAAAAGAGCCTTTTCCGGAAGTACAGCCGGTACAAGGTATTATGCCTGACAGTAAAGAAGAATATTGGGTAGCATTGGCACTTTACAGATTAAAGCTGGATTTTGAATTTCAATACCAGCTTTTCGGCGGAAGGAAATACAAAGGCGGTCAGCTTGTAGATTTTTGGGTTTTGACAGTACCACTTCCAACTCCAATATTTGTTCAAGGATGGTACTTTCATTATGCGACAGCAGCAAAAGCCGCTCAATCCAGACTCAATATTATGTACCTGAAATCCCGATTGATGGGAAAAGCAAACGAACCGGTAGAAATATTCGATATAGAAATCCCTACACCGGAAGATGCTTATATCGTTACAAAAAGAAAGCTGAAAAGATAGGGGAATAATATGTACGAAAACAAATTAGATATTGTCATTGAATCCGGTGCTGATTTCGGAATGACCTTCTGGATTACCGACAACAATGAACAAATCGTAGATTTAACAGATGCAATTGTTGAAGCTCGTCTCAGACAGTTTGCTGAAGCGAATGATTTCTTCCCCTTTACCGTAACTCACGGTGGAGTAAACGGAAGAGTAAAGATCAGCATGCCTCATGAAATGACTGCTATAATTCCATATACAGCCGGTGTTTACGATGTAAAAATCACTTTTAAAAACGGGTCGGTAAGAAAACCTTTTTACGGGGAAGCATACATCAACCCGGAAATTACTCGTCCTTACGATGGCACAATATTAAATATTATTTCTGTCGGGAAATTAGAAGATTTACCTGAAATCGGGCAGATCGATAGACTATATTACATCCATGAAACAGATGAATTTTATCGATGGAACGGCACTGAATATGTGACCGCCGCTGAACCCAACAGCATTGTTGCAGTAGAAAAAATCGGATCGCAAGGATTAGTAGATACTTACAGAATATACTTTTCCAATGGCAATACAAGTGAATTTTTTGTAACAAATGGCACAGAAGGTCCGCAAGGACCTCGAGGACCGCAAGGACCGGCTGGGCCAGCCGGTAATGATGGTAATGGATATTATCATTATGATCCCGAAACAGAATTGATTACTATGATTAACACAATCCCTTATAGTGAAGTGCTTAATCAAAAAGGTGGATATACCGCAATAATTGGATTTTAGGAGATTATCATGGCGGAAAATAATATTAAAAATAAAGTCATTTTCAATGGTGAAACTCTAATTGACCTCACAAATGACACGATTGTGCAATCAGATATTTTATCTGGGAAATATGCTCATTTACCAAACGGACAACGTATCCAAGGTAGTTGTTCTTTTGATGCTGATACTAAAGATGCGACAGCACAAGCATCGGAAATAATTAATGGTAAAACTGCTTATGTAAATGGCAGCAAAATTACAGGTTCAATGCCAAACATAGGCAAACAAGAAAATACTATTAATTCCAAAAATCAAGAAATTACTATTTCACAAGGCTATCATAATGGTTCAGGAAAAGTAAAAATAGATGACATAGAAAAAGCAAAAATAATTCCCGATAACATAAGAAAAGGTATGCAAATATTGGGCATTGATGGAACTTATGAAGGTTCAACTGAAATTCCTTATACAGAAACTCTAAATTCCGCTGGCGGTTATACTGTAACAATAGGATAAGACTTTATGGCTAACAACAAAATAATTTTTAAAAATCAAACTTTAATAGATTTAACCGAAGACACTGTTTCTCCTGACAAGCTATTTCAAGGAGTAACCGCGCATAGTGCCGATGGAAAATCTATCACTGGTAATGTGCAATTAGGTTATGACGAAGCCACAGAAATTATAAATTTACCTGACGGTATTCCTGGAACAATTGAAGAAGGAATTGCTACAATAGCATATGTTCAAAATGCCTTGTCTTCTAAATCCGACACGAGTCACAATCATGATGACCGATATTATACGGAGTCCGAAATGGACACGAAACTTGCCGGGAAAGCAAACTCGAGTCACAATCATGACACTCGTTATTATACAGAGTCGGAGATGGACACGAAGCTTGCGGGAAAGTCGGACACAAATCACAATCATGATTCGGCTTACGCCGCTCTGAATCATAATCACGATGACCGGTATTACACGGAATCAGAAACGGACACGAAG
>CAJOMI010000153.1 GCA_905235545.1 uncultured Lachnospiraceae bacterium
ACATTACAGACGGCACTGGATGCGACAGAGGACAAGACGAGGATAGCCGTCATGGAAGCGGTCAAAGAAGTTGAGGACAAACTGGCAAAAGCGGAAGATAATGCAAAAACATTACAGACGGCACTGGATGCGACAGAGGATAAAACGAAGCTTGCTGTGCTTGAGGCTGTTAAAAAAGTCGAAGATGAAAAGAGACTTCTTGAGAATGATTTGGTTCAGACCAAGGAGAAGGACAAGCTTTTGCTGGAGCAGAAAGATGAACAGATTGCTTATTATAAGGATTTGAAAACGCGAATGTCTACGAAGATGGTCGGTGAGACATTGGAGCAACACTGTGAAAACCAGTTCAACCAGCTTCGGGCGACTGCCTTTCAGAATGCGTACTTTGAAAAGGATAATGATGCGCGAAGCGGAAGCAAAGGGGATTATATTTACAGAGAATGTGATGAGAACGGAGTAGAAATCATTTCCATCATGTTTGAGATGAAGAATGAACAGGACGAGACCAGTACAAAACACAAGAATGAACATTTCTTCAAAGAACTGGACAAGGACAGGAAAGAAAAGAATTGTGAATATGCCGTTCTGGTCTCTCTCTTGGAAAGCGATAGTGAACTTTATAATGGTGGCATTGTAGATGTATCCTATAAGTACGAGAAGATGTATGTGGTTAGACCGCAGTGTTTTATACCGATCATCACTTTACTTCGAAATGCTGCGATGAATGCACTTACATACAAGCAGGAACTTGCGGTTATTCGGAATCAGGATATTGATATTTCGAATTTTGAAGATAATTTGCTCAAGTTTAAGGATGATTTCAGCCGGAATTATGAAATCGCGCACAATCATTGACAAGGCGATCGATGAGATTGACAAGACAATTCAGCATTTGGAGAAGGTTAAGAAAGAACTTCTGGGATCGGATAATCAGCTTCGGATTGCAAACAAAAAGGTGGATGAAGTTAGTGTTAAAAGACTGACAAAGGATAATCCGACGATGAAGGCCAAGTTTGACGAAGCAGGCGGTCGACATGAGATATAACAGGAAAGTTACCGCTTGGTCACATGTCGGGTCAGTACCGTTGCGTTTAAAATTAAGTGCAGGCGTCTCTGAAATGGAAAAACATATATCATGTCCGGCAATGTCCGGCTTAACTTAATGACATTGCCGGGCGAACTGTAATATTAACGTCCGATGTACTGAAATTAGAATAAGATTCAAATAAAGGTTGCGGTATAGGACAGGTCAATGGTATAATAGGGATTGCATAAATAAAGATAGAATTGTAAGCTCATGATAAATGGGTTTGTATATTCTTATAATATTTAGCATATAGAAGAATACATAACAGGGAGGATTTATGCTGGAGTATAAAAGTGAGTCATGGAGTTATAGAACATTACCGAATCGATTGCTCGAATTAGTTAAAAATGTTGGCAACATGGAGCAAATGGGAACCGGTTATTTTGTGGATGATGAGGCAGAGATGCTTACTATATTGGATTATCTGAATTATGGAGAGACAACAAATACGACGGAATCCATGCGGGAACAGATTAATGAGGCTGTAAAGAAGGCAGAAAATAAGAAGTTGACGGAACAAGAATAGTTTGATGCCGGAGGCAGATAAGAAATAACTCTTACCCTCAGAAGGTAGTGAGTGCACAATAACGTGAAGAGGAAGGCTGTTTCTTAAAATTGTATTAAGAAATAGCCTTTATTCTATAGATATGGTAATATAAGACTAATGATTCGATAAGAAGGATTGCGATTTATGAATGTAGAAGGTTTGAAAGTCAGAACAATAGAATTTGGAATTGGCAAACCAAAGATCTGCGTGCCGATTGTAGCAAGAAATCGAGAAGATATTCTCTTTCAAGTGGAAGAGGCTTTGAAGAGAACACCGGATTGTATTGAACTTCGTATTGACTGGTTTGAAGAGGTATCCGATACAGAAAAAGTATTGGAACTGGTAAAAGAAATTCGGGAACGGTTGGGTGATGTCGTTTTCCTCTTTACATTCCGAACCGCAAAGGAAGGTGGAGAAGCAACGATCGGTTGCGAAGCGTATCGGGAGTTGTGCAAAGCGGTATGTGAAAGCGGATACATAGACATGATTGATGTCGAAGCATATATGGAAGAAGGATTATTGACGGAACTGGTGGATGTTGCGCACAGCCATCATGTGTTTGTAGTGGCCAGCAATCATGATTTTTTAGAGACTCCATTCGAAGAAGATATTGTGAACCGGTTGCAATTTATGGATCAGTCCGGTGCAGATATTCCAAAGATTGCAGTCATGCCAAGAAATGAGAGAGATGTGCTCACTCTGTTGTCAGCCACATTGCGATATCGTGAACTGGGAGGCGTGAAGCCGGTCATTACAATGTCGATGGGAAGCATAGGAACAGTCAGTCGTCTGGCTGGGGAAGTGTTTGGATCAGCATTGACGTTTGCTGTAGTGAATCGCGCATCGGCTCCGGGGCAGCTTTTCGTGGATGATGTAAAATATGCATTGGATATTATGTATGCAAAGAGAGAGGAATAGCCGGTGATTTCCGGAAATGAAATAGAATGAGGAGGTTCTTTATGGAGAATTTAAAGGGAGAGGGGACGCCCAAAATGCCTGAGACATCACCCTTAAACATTAAACAAGAAGCAAAAGAGACGGGAGAAAAAGGTCTGAGTTTAAAAAATTCGGAACCGGCTTCCGGGAGTCAACCGAAAACAGCGGAAGGCAAGAAAGAGACGGGAGAAAAAAATCTGAGTTTAAAAAATTCGGAACCGGCTTCCGGGAGTCAACCGAAAACAGCGGAAGGCAAGAAAGAGACGGGAGAAAAAGATCTGAGTTTAAAAAATTCGGAACCGGCTTCCGGGAGTCAACCAAAAACAGCGGAAGGCAAGAAAGAGACGGGAGAAAAAGGTCTGAGTTTAAAAAATTCGGAACCGGCCTCCGGGAGTCAACCGAAAGCAGCGGAGGGCAAGAAAGAGACGGGAAAAAAGGATTCGAATACAAAGAAACCGGAACCGGCCTCCGGGAGTCAACCGAAAACAGCGGAAGGCAAGAAAGAGACGGGAAAAAAGGATTTGAGTACAAAGAAACCGGAACCGGCCTCAGGGAGTCAACCGAAAACAGCGGAAGGCAAGAAAGAGACGGGAAAAAAGGATTCGAGTACAAAGAAACCGGAACCGGCTTCAGGGAGTCAACCGAAAACAGCGGAAGGTAAGAAAGAGACGGGAGAAAAAGGTCACGCACAATATGTGAATAATAAGCCGGATACTCCTGCAGATGGTAATTCTTCCGACGATGATATGATCAGGGGGTATCTCCCGAAAGATACGAGAATCGGAGCTGTCATCAGCCGAACATTTGGAACGATTCTTGAAATACTGTGGACAATTTTTAAACTTGCTGTCGTGGTTACAATTTTTACCGTTGTGAGCGGATTTTTCCTTTCCAGAGATATAATGATCCGTGGACGAAACGGTAGCCGAAAGGCAATGGAAGGTATGGTCATCTCTAATGCAGTAGACACAAACAGAGTTGAGGAAGAGGAAAAGGTCAAGAAATGGCTGAGTTCTGTCAAGCGGGAAAAACTGATTTTAGAGGCAGATTATCCGGGCAAATTAAAATTGGATGATAGTTGTATTCTGGTTGCAAGACGGGTTGTTGTGAGTGAGAAGGGCAATAAATGGGCAGTGATCTTACATGGCTATAATGGCAATATGGAGGATATTTATGATATTGCGATGCACTATACGGATGCAGGATACAATGTTTTGATGCCTGATCTTCGCGGCAATGGAGAAAGTGAAGGAAGTTTTCTCGGTATGGGATGGCCGGATCGACTTGATGTAATTAAGTGGATCGACGTGATATTGGAGCAAAATCCGTCCGCACAGATTGTTATTCATGGGGTTGATATGGGTGCAGATGCGGCATTGATGCTGTCCGGGGAGTCAATTAAGAGCTCCGTAAAAGCAATTGTAGCAGACGGAGCATATCCGAGAGCATGGGATGTAGTACAAGAGGAATTTGAAGCAAGACATGAAAAATTACCGGTATTTCCGTTTATGTATACGATGGATCCGGTTATGGCTGTGTGGGCCGGATATTCTTTGAAGGAAGCGGATGCAGTAAAACAGGTGGCAAATACCAAAGTACCGGTTCTTCTGATTCGGGGAAAGGGAGACACCTATGTTACAGAAGATATGACAAATGAATTGAATGAGGCGATTGCTTCTCCGCACGAACTAGCGATCATTGAGACAGGGACTCACGAGGATAGCAGATATGCGGAGCCGGAACAATACTACAAAAAGACGTTTGAATTTGTTGATCAATATGTGAAGTGATCAAACAGATGGAAGCGGAACAGACGGAAAAACGTGCAGACGGAAGCCAGTCGACGAAAGCAGAGCAGGCATAAGCGAAACAGGCAGAAACCGAGTCGACGAAAGCAGAGCAAATCGGATGGAATTATATCGGAGACGTTCAAACCGAACAAAGGCAGACATTTTGAGAATGCGTACACATTTCACGAAAAATGAGATAGGATATATGTACATATGGAACAGAAAAAATATTTTAACTTGTCGGAAGAATTAGAACAGAGGATATTGGAGGACCGCAG
>CAJOMI010000154.1 GCA_905235545.1 uncultured Lachnospiraceae bacterium
GTAACTCGTTAGCCGGAATTACTTTTCTATCCATTTCTGCCTCCTATTAACAAAAAAATGGGAATTTCCATCTTATATTATCATCTGAGTCCATTAGCAAATACCCACGAATAGAATTGTTCCTTGGGTGGTTTTACATAATCATATTCTATTTGTGACTTTGTATTCTCGATAATCTGAATTGCTTCCTGTAAAACACCATCCACCGTCTTTCCAGTTATATCGATTTCCACCTCATTAACAAGAGGTTCACGGGCCAAGTTTTTCTCATTCATTTTTCTCTGAAGTTCAAAATCAATCAGACCATTATTAGAGCGATTTTTCATCTGCTCTTGTAATTGTCCTATATCATGACATACAAGCTTAATGGTTATAAAATTAAATCCTTTGAAAACAACAGGAATATCTGCAGTACGTAAATCATCAATATCAGCAGCAATTATATTTTTATATCCAAGTTCATGAAAGCTAAACAACATCGCTACTTGAACTTTCCAACAGGTTTCCTCCTCCAAGGTTCCCGACATTTCTTCCTTGCCATCTCTGGAAATAAATTCAGGAACCATATGCTGTTCTACTACCGTTGTTTGATAATGCTCTAGCAAACCATTGCACAGTGTACTTTTTCCAATTCCACTAGCTCCTGTGACAAAAATAAAGTCTCTCATAACATCCCCCTAATTGATTAAATATAGGAAATTGGCTCCTAACCAAATTTCTTACTTATTTATCATACCACATCAACTTATGTAAACACAGCATTTTCCATACTTTTTGCCTTGAAGGTTTTACCTAATAAACCTCTTACAACAAGAACTTCTCAGCCGGAATTTGTTTCAATTCAGATACACCTTTGTTCATCAGATTCCTGTCCTTCCGTTTGCTGCCGTAAATGATCTGATCAATTGTCCAATATGCATCATAAATCTCTGCCTTCCTTTCCGGCAAATAGGGATTATTGTGCTGATAGTATTGCAAAACTCTCCTGCCAAATTCTTTTCCGAAATCATCGGTACTGTTGTCCAGCAAGCACAAAAAATCATTATCCGGATCCCCTACCGCAAAATCACCGAAATCAATCACTCCATACAGTCTGTTTTTTCTAAAGATCATATTGCTGGCACTGAAATCGTTATGCACTAAACAAGGAGTATAATTGAATAACTCGGTGCTGCTCATCAAATTTTGGTATATCAACCTGATATGATTCAAAAGTTCATCAGTTAACAACTGTTCTCTACCTAGAATATCTATCAGCAGTTCTTTGTCATGCCGAAACTTCTCCCGCTTATTTTCAAATGCTTCTGAAAACAATTCTTTCGATTGATCAACCTGAATCGAATGCAGTTCCCTTAAAAATGTTGCTTCATCATAAGCCAGCGCATCCTTTTCTTTTTCACCCAATTTATGATACTCTTCAAAAGAAATATGCTCCCCCTTAATATATGTCATCACGTTAAATCGATCACCTCGATAAACTGATCGAGGAATCCGATAAGAAAAATTAACGTCTTCTAAAAATAGATATAGTTCAAATTCTCGTCTCTGCGATTCCCTGACAGTATCCCGGTTCGGAACCTTCACTGCATATTGCCCATTGAGCAGGTATGTGTCACTGTCATCACCAGATGACAGATATTGAAGCTCATGTATTTTAATCTGCTCATCAAGAAGTTTGTATATTTCTTTATCCAAATCAACTTTAGTCTTCACATTGCCTCCGCTTATGTCTTTTATTTTTTCTGGATCTACAAAGGTTTACTCATAATCATTTCCATAGGCTGTTCATATCCCGGGATATCCACCGTAAAGCCTCCACAATCCTTATAGCCTAATTTCCGATAAAAGTGCTGTGCCTCTTCATCCACTTGGGTAGAGGTCATAATCATTCCATAGCCCTGCTCTTTCATGTCCTTTTCCCAATATTCCATCAACCTGCGACCATAACCCCTTTTTTGCTCTGACCATTCCACAAACAACATGGTGCAAAATGGCGTATTATCCCAAAACAGATTGTATCGTAAAAGTGCTTTGGGAATATCATCATCGAAAAGTACATACCCTTGACGATCCCTGACTTTTTTATCAAATTCTTTTTCCAGCAAATGCTGATCGAGACTATACCAGAAATCCTTATCAGCATCGCTAACATATCGCACTGTTATCATAATCTTGTTTCTCCTTTAGTTCTGACGATGATTTATAATATTCTCTACTTCCTGCAAATTAACAATTGTGTAATCCTGACCGTAACTTTTGCCTTTTTCATCTCTATCGATCAATACCGATCCGCACCCAAATCTTTCTGCCGTTTGTATATCCTTTTCTTCATCACCAACCATAATCATTTCCTTTGCGGACACATTAAAAAATGTAGCGATATCCTGCAACCCCTTTGGATTCGGTTTACGATATCCACAGGATAAGGATGATACATATAAGTCAAAGTATGGTAGAAGATCAAGAAAGTAGCTTTTATGTAATTCATCAGGCATTCCGGTTGCCACGTCCGTAAGCGTAGCAATTCCAACGCCTTGTGCCTTTAGTTTTTTAAGTTCCAAAAGTGTATCCGGATAGATATAGGACGAAAGCTGCATGGATTCAAAAAAGGCATAGATGATTTTGTCTATCAAAATCTCACTCTTCCAATGAGCGGTCACTGATTGAAAAATCTGTTCCGGTTGATACTCCATCTCCCGATAATTGATTCTTGGATTATATGCTTTTAATAATTCCACAGATTTTGCGATATCCTCATCCTTTAACTCCAACTGTAAAGATTGCATCACATGTTCAAACGCGGTCTGATAATAATCTGTCCATACATTTGGCATTCCCCTATATTCCATCAAAGTACCGCCAATGTCAAATACTATGACTTTCGCATATACATTCCTCATTACTATTTTCCTCGCTTAAGAATATTTTATGATGGTGCTCTATGGATGGTTGATTTTGCAATGACGTCATCCGCACTGCTCTCCATAATCCCCATAGCAATTGCATTGTTACTAAAAACTGCAAGCATTTTGCAAGCACGCAAAACGGGAAGCCTTGATTTTACTGGCTTCCCACAGTTTTTAGATCACTCAAACTCGCAAAGACCTTCGTAGTCCAATTCTGTTTTAGGGTTGTTTCTATACTATTTTGTATAGAGTATTGTCATTTTTCCTCTCGTTATCCGGCTTTGGAATGAGAAATAGTACCGTTTTAGTACCGAAATGTGGAGAGGTAGATTTACCAGTCCATTGGGATTTTATGGAGTATGTGGAATGAAAAATCAATAGGAAGTCATTTCCTCCAATACCTTCTGCACCTTTTCCGACCGGATTAGATATCTCATCTTCTCATTTCCATCTTTGATCTCCGGTTCACCGCACCTAAGACTCTCCGGATGTTCTGATACACAACAGTCCTTGTACCAGCACTCACCCATATGTGCCCCCTTAACAGACCACTTTTCGTTTTCTGTCAGTTCACCTAATAATGATTTCATCACCCGCTCTGTAGAGTATCTCTTAAAACCGGCTAAATACTGTAATGTTCTTTCGTCACTGATTTTTGACAAATTGATTCTATGGTCCTCCACTGCCGATAAAATATCTTCACGAATCCCGATCTTATCTGTCTTACCGGTTCCAGTCCATGAAATCAGTTCGTCAAAGGCCAGAATTAAATATTCAAAACATATCAGATCGAGAATAATAACCTTTCCTTCTGACTTGTCCGCTATTGATTTCAGCAGGCGGTATTTGTTTCGGATATCCTGATTATCAACCACTTGGTCAAATGCGATATAATATGTATCGTCCTCTTGAATCTCCAGATCTGAGAGGGCATCCAATAACCCCTGATTGCTTTCCTTACTCTCGACTGTAAGA
>CAJOMI010000155.1 GCA_905235545.1 uncultured Lachnospiraceae bacterium
GGAGAAAAGAATGGAAGATAATATTTTTGACAAGGTGAATGAAGTAGATCTGAAAAAGACCATGGAAAATTATTATATTGATTATGCCATGAGTGTTATCGCTTCCCGTGCTTTGCCGGATGTCAGAGATGGTCTGAAGCCGGTACAGAGAAGAATTTTATATTCTATGATCGAGTTGAACAATGGGCCGGACAAACCGCATCGTAAATGTGCCCGTATCGTCGGTGATACCATGGGTAAATATCATCCGCACGGTGACAGTTCGATCTATGAGGCGTTGGTGAAACTGGCACAGGATTGGAATACCAGATATCCGTTGGTGGATGGTCACGGTAACTTTGGTTCTGTGGACGGTGACGGCGCGGCGGCAATGCGATACACAGAGGCAAGGCTTTCTAAGATTTCCATGGAAATGCTTGCGGATATCAACAAGGATACGGTTGACTTTGCACCGAACTTTGATGAGACAGAAAAGGAGCCGATGGTACTGCCATCCCGTTATCCGAATCTTTTGGTAAACGGTACCGGTGGTATCGCAGTTGGTATGGCGACCAATATTCCACCTCATAATCTTCGGGAAATCATAAATGCAGTGGTTAAGATCGTTGATAATTATGTGGAAGAAGACAGAGAAACAACGATTGATGAGATTTTAGAGATTGTAAAGGGACCGGATTTTCCGACAGGTGCAACGATTCTCGGAAGACAGGGAATCGAGGATGCGTATCGTACCGGTCGTGGTAAGATCAAAATCCGTTCCGTTACGGATATTGAGCCAATGCCAAACGGCAAACAGAGAATTGTTGTGACGGAACTGCCATATATGGTGAATAAGGCAAGATTGATCCAGAATATCGCCAATCTGGTAAAAGAAAAGAAGATTGAAGGAATTACAGAACTTCGGGATGAGTCCTCCAGAGAGGGAATGCGTATTGCGATTGAACTGAAGAAGGATGCAAATGCCAATGTTATTTTGAATCAGCTTTATAAGCATACGCAGCTTCAGGACAGTTTTGGTGTGATCATGCTGGCGCTGGTAAATGGTGAACCAAAAGTACTCAATCTCTTAGAGATGTTACAATTTTATCTGGATCACCAAAAGGACGTCATTACCAGACGTACCAGATATGAATTAAATAAAGCCGAGAAGCGCGCACATATCTTACAGGGATTGTTGATCGCTTTGGATAACATTGACCGTGTGATCGAAATCATTCGTTCTTCCCAGAATGTAGCAGAGGCAAAAGAAAAATTAATAAAAGAATTTGATCTCACCGATGTACAGGCACAGGAAATTGTGGATATGCGTCTGCGTGCGCTCACCGGTTTGGAACGGAAGAAGTTAGAGGCAGAGTACGAGGAATTGATGGCAAAAATTGCAGAATATAAAGCAATTCTTGCAGATGAACATAAATTACTCGGTGTGATCAAAGAAGAGATTCTGGTTATTGCAGATAAATATGGGGATGAAAGAAGAACAGCAATCGGTTTTGACGATGATGACATTACGATTGAAGATCTGATCAAAAAAGAAAATACCGTGATCGCAATGACCAAACTCGGATATATCAAGAGAATGACGGTAGACAATTTCAGAGCACAGAACCGTGGCGGAAAGGGAATCAAGGGAATGCAGACGATTGATGATGATTTCATTGAGGATCTGTTTATGACGACCACGCACCATTATCTGATGTTCTTTACCAATAACGGTAAGGTGTATCGGATGAAAGCTTATGAAATTCCGGAAGCATCCAGAACGGCAAGAGGAACCGGTATCGTGAATCTGCTTCAGCTCGGTCCGGGAGAGAAGATCACGGCTGTGGTTGCTCTTAGAAGATACGAAGACGGTAAATACCTGTTTATGGGAACCAAGAACGGTATTGTCAAGAAGACACCGATTACGGATTATGCAAATATTCGTAAGACGGGACTTGCAGCAATCACACTTCGTGACGGAGATGAACTGATCGAAGTGAAGATTACGGATAATACAAAAGACATTCTCATGGTAACCAAACAGGGTATGTGTATCCGCTTTAACGAAACGGATGTCAGAAGTACCGGAAGAACTTCTCAGGGTGTGATCGGAATGAATCTCTCAGAGGGAGATGAAGTCATCGGAATGCAGATGGATACCCAGGGTAAAGATCTTCTTATCGTAACAGAAAAAGGTATGGGCAAACGTACTCTAATGGAAGAATTTACACCGCAAAGACGTGGTGGTAAGGGTGTGAAATGTTATAAGGTCAATGATAAGACCGGTAATGTGATCGGATTCAAGGCAGTTAACGATGACAATGAGATAATGTTGATCACAACGGAAGGAATTGTGATACGTCTTGAGTGCGATACCATCTCAGAACTTGGAAGAATCACTTCCGGCGTGAAATTGATCAGACTTGACGAGGAAAATGATATTACCGTAGCATCCATCGCAAAGGTGAGAGATAAATCTCCGGAGGAGAGTATTGCGGAGTTTGAGGCAGAACAAGAAGCAGAACAGGAAACAGAAGAAGAAAAATAGATCATCTGAAATAAGGTAGGGGAAACTATGAGGACGATTCATACGGATGAAATCATTAAAAATGTTAAGGAAATGTGTATCGAAGCGAATCTTCGTTTATCAAAGGATATGGAAGCAGCGATCCGGAATGCGAGAGAAGAGGAGACCGGTACGCTTGGCAAGCAGATTTTGGGACAACTCTGTGAAAATATGGATATCGCGGCGAAGGAAGAGATTCCAATCTGCCAGGATACCGGAATGGCAGTCTTCTTTGTGAAGGTTGGACAGGATCTGCACATAGAGGGAATCAGTTTGACGGATGCGATCAATGAGGGAGTCAGACAGGGATATGAGGAAGGATATCTTCGCAAATCGGTTGTGAGCGATCCTCTGCTTCGTGTCAACACAAAAGATAATACGCCTGCCATTATTCATTATGATATTGTACCGGGAGACAAGCTTGAAATTCTGATTGCACCGAAGGGATTTGGTTCTGAGAATATGAGTCGTGTGTTCATGCTGAAACCGGCAGACGGTGTCGAGGGTGTGAAAAATGCGGTGATTCAGGCAGTTATGGATGCCGGACCAAATGCATGTCCTCCGGTTGTAGTCGGTGTCGGAATTGGCGGTGATTTTGAAAAGTCGGCAATTCTTGCAAAGAAGGCACTGACCCGCAATGCAGAACAGGGTTCTCCGCTACCGCACATCAGAGAATTGGAACAGGAATTATTGGAGACCATCAATCAGTCCGGAATCGGACCGGGTGGACTTGGAGGCAGGACAACGGCACTTGCGGTCAATATAGAGACCTATGCCACTCACATTGCAGGACTTCCGGTGGCAGTGAATATGTGTTGTCATGTCAACCGCCATGTAACAAGAATCATATAGTGCAAATGTCGAATCAATAACAGGGAGAGAAAAATCATGGAGAAAAGAATCAGTGCGCCTCTGAAAAAGGAAGAGACGGTAAAACTGCATGCAGGTGATTATGTCTATATTACGGGAACCATTTATTCTGCCAGGGATGCTGCACACAAGAGATTGTATGAAGCCATGCAGGAAGGAAAGGAAATTCCGCTGGAACTTGAAGATAATGTGATCTACTATCTGGGACCGACGCCGGCAAAGGAAGGTCAGGTGATCGGTTCTGCCGGTCCGACAACAGCAAGTCGAATGGATAAATATACACCGCTTTTGCTGGATCACGGACTTACCGGAATGATCGGAAAAGGAAAGAGAAGTCAGGCCGTTATAGATGGCATAGTGAGAAATAAAGCGGTTTATTTTGCAGCAGTCGGCGGTGCAGGGGCTCTTCTTTCCAAATGTATCAAACACTCTGAAGTGATCGCTTACTTGGAACAGAGGCAATCCGCAAGATGGAAGTGGAAGATTTTCCGGTCATTGTGGTGATTGACAGCGAGGGAAATAATCTCTATGAGACAGCGGTAGAAGATTTCAAAAAATCATTGTCATGACATCTTCGTATATTTAACAAATATGTTTTTATTATGTGCAAATAGTTCAAAGCAAGAAAGGAATTTAAAAATGAAAAAAGCAAAACAAGTATTTACATTATTTGCAATGGTGTTTTTTGTTCTTTCCGGAAAGACAGTATATGCTGCCAATGTGGGACAATCTGCAGAGACTACAACATCTATTACAATTAATTGGGTGATGAAAGACAACGCAACTGCATATTATATCGGTTATGGAAAAAATGATAAGGCTGCGACGAATATGCTGAATGATAAAACAATCAAATTATCTGCAGATCAATCATCCTATACGATCACGAATTTGAAACCGGGCAATAAATATACGGTAAAAGTAGGATATACATATACGGAAAATAACAATGAACGCAATGACAGTGTAGGTTCTTTTAGTGCATATACGAAACCCGGAAAAGTAGCAAATGTGAATCAGGATAAATGGTGGTATTATATAAAAAATGTTAGATTAAAGTGGGATTCACAACCGGCAGTAAAATATGATTGTGTCATTAAAGATAATAAAAGAAAAACGATTTATAACAAAACCAATTTGTCTTATAACAATGTAATAACCGGTGTTAAGAATAATGTTGTATATGAAGCAAAAGTAAGGGCTACTGTAAAAGTTCAACGATTAAATGGAAAGACGAAGAAGCTGACCGGTGAATGGTCTGATGTGACATATCTGTTTACCCAGCCGATGATCAAGAAGAATTCCAAAGTAACCGGCGGAAAATTAAAAGTATCCTGGGATAAAGTGAAGGGATGCACCGAATATGATGTTTATGTATCAACAAAAGAAAAGAGAGGATATGAGAAAGTTGCTTCCGTCAAATCCAGTAAGAATTCTGTTACCGTCGATAATTTGAAAGGTAAGAAGTTCAGTGCAAAGAAAAAATATTATGTTTATATTGTCGGTAAAAAGAAAGCAGGTGAAAAAACATCTACGAGTGGACGACATTATACCTATCAAATTAAAGGAAATAAAGGACAGCTTATGTGGACCTTTGACAAATAAAAAAAATAATATACTTCTTAGGCAGACAAGGTCTGTTTAAGAGGTATATTATTTTTTTGGACAGATAAATGAGATATTTAAAGAATAAATATGTTTTTATTATCGAGTAAATAATTAAAATCAAGAAAGGAGGTAAGAATGAAGACGGCAAGCATATCAATATATTACAATAAAGAGTTTGGATATATCATTGCATCTGATACTATGGTGAAAGGACTGCCAATCCATACGGTGGTTGAACCGGTTATTACAAAAGATCCAAAAATATCTAAAGAAATTCTGGGGGAGGCAATTAAAGAAGGCTTGGAAAAATCATTGCATGCGGAATTAGTGGAACTTTCAAAAATTGATGAATATAAATATTGGCAAGTTTCTAAAATAAAAAGTTTTGCAGCATTCAGTAAAAAATTTAGAAATATTGAAATTACGGAACAGGGCAATTATTATGAAATTGAGGAATGGAAAAGAGATACAGATGGAAGCTATGCAGCACCGGCTGATGATATACAACAAATCAAAGTTTCAACAAATGCTGATTTTGCTGAAGTCGCTAAAATTGTTATGAATTGTCTGGCAGATAGTAAGGATAAGCAGCCGGTATCATCTACTTTTCAAACACTCGAGAACAGAACAGTGACGTATAAAAGGCCATCGGACCATTTTCAAGATGTGGGAGATGGAAACACTGATGCATATCAGATTTATGCATATGATGAGAATGGAAATAATTATATTGCTTTTTTAATTGATAATGGATATTTGGAATATAAGAAGGATGCAATCAAAACAAGGTGGGAAAAAATATACGGGGATTTATTAGAGTATAAATTTAAAGAAGTAAATGATGGCATGTTGAAAATCAGAGTGCGTGGTAAAACTAAAAATAGGATTATAATTTCCAATATTTATCAAGAGGAAGACGCTATGCTGGAAGTATTGGCTGAAATTGATATGAGCCTACCAGATGAAATTCAGAATACGATAAAAAAAGAATATGAAGAAGAGGTAGTTAGCTCAATAGAAATAAGATGATGTCATTTCTTTTGTTTGTACTGTTGTACGTAGGGTGGTGAAGTTTTTGTATGTAAGGAGACATGGATTTTGAAAATGCAGACCGTCGGCAAGAGATGGAAGAGATAATTCAGAGTATAGTAAGAGACTGTGAAAATATGGTAAATGAAATGGAATACTATTTTCAAAAAACTGGAAAATTTCCGTACCAGCAGGCTTGTGCCTCTGGCAAACCGTTTGCAGAAGCAGGTAAGTGATATATGGGATATTTATAAACAGTATATCAAACCGTTTGAGAAAATGGATGATGATTACAGAAAGAGACTGAATGCAATATACAAGGACCGGACAAGCGGACAGGATAAATGGAATAATTTCTGGGACAGTTATGAAAGTATACGTTGGGCATTTATCAAAGGATTTGCGGTAGCGTTTGCCGGAGCATTTCTATTGGCACTGGCACCGGGCTGGCTTGTCGTAGGAGGACTGGCGGTTTTGGCGGTTGGCTGCGTGGTAATGGTGGAGGACATCGGGTAGGGACTGATGGATCAGGTGCAGACACCGGAGGGAATTGCATCAGTGTCTGGTAAGGTGCTTGGTGGATTCGCCGGAGGAATTGCTGGGACGCAAGTAAAGGCGAAGATAAAAGCTGGAAAACAGGCGAAGGTAGAATCGGGCAAAGAAGTGGCGGAAGTAGAGACGACCATAAAAGATAATGTAAAGAAGACTGAGGGTGGAGGTAAGACTGTTGATGTTAAATTATCAAAAAAGAAATATCCTGAGTCAGCTCAACATATCGAAGAGGCTATAAAAGATGGGCAACCAGATACATTAACTATAGATAGAGGGGGTGCATCGTCCCGTAGAAAAGCATCATTAAAGGGCGTTGATACTGTTCCTGGATTAGATAGGGATGAATATCCACCCGCTATGTCTTTGGAAGGTGGAACAGGCGCAAGCGTAAAACTAATAAATCCTTCAGATAATAGAGGCTCGGGTTCATCAATATCTTCTCAATTGAGAAAATATCCAAATGGTACAAAATATAGAATTATTATAACTGAGGATGATTAAACTATGAAGAATATTTGGAAAGAAATTTTAGATATAGTATATAAATCAAATAAAAATATTGAAGTTATTGCTGGAAGTAAAGAGTTGGGAGTGGAAGAATGTATTAATTTAAATATTCCCGAAGATTCTGTGTTATATTCGGTTGTAACTAATTCTAATGGGATAATCATAAATAATTGGATTAGATTATGGGGACAGAACAGTAATGATAATCATGGAGTCGGATATTATAATGCATTATTTCAAAATGATATTGAAGGATTGTTTCTTGTTGGGAGTGATGTTTTAGGTGGCTTATTCGCTATAAATCTAAATAAGTTTAATGAAGGTAATAATCTTATATGGTATTTTGCTCCTGATACACTTGATTGGGAATGTATGGATATGCAATACAATGAATTTTTAGCATGGAGTATGCAGGGGGATATTGATGAGTTTTATTCGACAATGAGATGGAATAATTGGAAAGATGATGTTAAAAATATAGGTATCAATTATGCGTTGTTAATATACCCATTCTTATGGGCTAGAGAATGTGATATAGAAATGGCGAGCAAAAAAGTGGTTAGCATAGATGAGTTAATTAATATTAATTTAATATGCTTGCGTAAATATGATAATATTATAAATGATAGGTGAATACTTTAATGATTGTCTATACATTAGAACCACCAACAACGCAAGTAAAGGCGAAGATAAAAGCTGGAAAACAGGCGAAGGTAGAATCGGGCAAAGAAGTGGAACCGGCGGTAGAAGTAGAACCGGAAGTAGAGACGACCATAGAAGATAATGTAAGGAAGACTGAGGGTGGAAGTGAGACTCGTCCGACTTGGAGACAGTCTGAAATAGATGCCAGATCAAACTATCCAGATTATAATGAACAAATTTCATTTAAGGATGGAAAAGAAGTACCTTATGGAACAAAAGGAAGTGTTAGACCAGATTATTATAAAGCAGGGAGTAGCGTTGATATAAAGAACTACAATGTTGAAACGGCTTCTGGAAGAAGTAAATTAGCTAATAATATATCAAAGCAGTATTATCAAAGGAATGCCCATTTGCCGCAAGGAACAAAACAATCTGTTTTGATAGATGTTAGGGGGCAAAAAGTTAGCAATACAGATTTAGAGTCACTATATAACAGTATTATGGATAAAACTAATAATGGCGTAACAGTATATTTTAAAACAAAATAAGAATTAGTAGCGAATTTTTAAAGTAAGTTTTAAACAAGGAGGAAATTATGGCAGTTGGATTAAAAGTTAAGTTTTTCTGGTATCAGATTGGTACAGGAGATTTTTTACATTCGTTTTTTTCGACAATAGCTTATAATCTTGAAGATGGCAAATGGGGAACAAAGTATCCTTTTTTAATGAAAGAATTATATAGTGGTATATTGAAAGAGGAACATTTAAAAAATGCAAAAGATGAATTGGAAATAATAACTAACGAATTAAAAAAACTATCTGTCAGTAAGGCAATATGGGATATAGATGATGTGTCAAAACCAATGCCTTGGGGTGATAATATTAGTTCTGATATCACTGATTTATCTAATTATTTTGTTACAAGTGACGGTGAGGATTTAATTACTACTTTACATCATGCTATAGATAAGGCAATGGAACTTAAATCAGATATTAATATTGAATCACTATAATTATTGATGAATGATTGTCAATACATTATCATCACGCCTCTTCTAAATTAAAGCCAACCAACAAAATTTACCCAGTCCGAACCCGAAATAACTCTCTGTGAAGCGGAGTTAGAGTATGAGGGGATAGCGAGTTACGGTAGTGACGAACTAGATTGCAATATACAAGGACCGGACAAGCGGACAGGATAAATGGAATAATTTCTGGGACAGTTTCGGAAGTATATCGTGGGCATTTATCAAAGGATTTGCGGTAGCGTTTGCCGGAGCATTTCTATTGGCACTGGCACCGGGCTGACTTGTCGTAGGAGGACTGGCGGTTTTGGCGGTTGGCTGCGTGGTAATGGCAAATGTACCGGAGGAGTCTGTGCCGGACTGGATGAAGAAGGCAAAGAAAGCAGCAGATGATGTGGCGGACAAGGCGGTACAGGTACTAGAGGATGGACCAATGGTACTGGTAGAGGACATCGGGCAGGGACTGATGGATCAGGTGCAGACACCGGAGGGAATTGCAGCAGCGTATGGTGAGGTGCTTGGTGGATTCGCCGGAGGAATTGCTGGGACGCAAGTAAAGGCGAAGATAAAAGCTGGAAAACAGGCGAAGGTAGAATCGGGCAAAGAAGTGGGAACCGGCGGTAGAGGTAGAACCGGAAGTAGAGACGAACGTAAAAGATAATGTTTATGATGGAGTAAGGCAAGCCTCAGAATATCTAAAGGAACAAGGAGTGCCAAAGCAATATAGAAAGCAAATATTAGAGTCTTTTGATGTAAGAACGATTAAACTAAAAAAAGCAGGTGAGAATACTTATGGTCTTAGATTTTATGGTGGAAATGCAAATGCAGAAGGAAGATATTTGTTTGAAACATTTTCTCCACTTACAAATCGTGAAAATTTGGCATTGCCATATGAGTGGAATAGCATGACAGGTATACAACAGTTCCAAGTAAAAAATGGGACAACTATAATTACAGGCGCAGCTGCTCCACAAACAAGTTTCGGAGCGCAATATACAGGTGGAGCAAATCAATGGTATATTAATAATTTGGAGGATTTAATTAAATGTCATTAGAGGCTAAGTATAAGAAAAAAAACATAGATATTCAACAACGAGTTAAAGCAGAAATGGAATCTGTAAAAAAGGGACAGAGTAAAAAGAATTATGAACAATTGAGCAATATATTGGAAGAACTAGAGAAGATGATGAATAACAAATGTTTAGCATTATGTTATCCTAGAATAATAGTTGATTCATGGGATTTTAATGATAATTTAGGTTTGGAATTGTTAGATTTGGCAGAATTATATAAACGATGGAAATAATATGCTGAATTTTATTGATTGTCAATACTTTAGCACCACTAACTACTCCTTATTTTCGAAAAACCGTGCCGGGAAGTGTATTATTGATACCACCGGGAGAAAGTGAGGAGGCGAAGCAAAAAAGAGAGAAGGAAGAGAGAAATTATCAAAAACTGGAAAATTTCCGTACTAACAGGCTTGTGCCCCTGGCAAACCGCCTTCTGAATCAGGTAAGTGATATATGGGATATTTATAAACAGTATATCAAACCGTTTGAGCAAATGGATGATGATTACAGAAAGAGACGGAATGCAATATACAAGGACCGGACAAGCGGACAGGATAAATGGAATAATTTCTGGGACAGTTATGAAAGTATACGTTGGGCATTTATCAAAGGGTTTGCGGTAGCGTTTGCCGGAGCATTTCTATTGGCACTGGCACCGGGCTGGCTTGTCGTAGGAGGAAATGCAAAAGAAGTTGGCTCGTATATGTCAATGACACCGCAAGAAGGCGGATTACAGTCTCAACTTGATTTGGCTTTAAATCCAGCGTGGGGAAATACTACAGAAAATGTAACAAAGGTAGTTGTTCCCAAAGGAACAACGATTTATGAGGGTATAGCTGCACCACAAAATATATATGATAGTCTTGGCAATGTGATAG
Source organism: uncultured Lachnospiraceae bacterium (assembly GCA_905235545.1). Lineage (GTDB taxonomy): Bacteria > Bacillota > Clostridia > Lachnospirales > Lachnospiraceae > CAG-590. Next base: position 10,729 of record CAJOMI010000155.1, read on the forward strand.
GAACATTGTCTGGAGGTGGAAATCAAGTTTATATTCCTACAGTAGAAGAGGGGTGGTTTCAATGACAAAATGTGATTGTAATGAAAGAAATGGGGTAAAAATTAATTCTTGGAAACAATTTGAAGAATTGAAAGATTTTTTTGAAGAACAGGTAGAAAAAGGATTATTTGTTGAAATTCCTGTAGAAAGACCGTATCATACTGGATATAGTGTTAATGGAAAGGCAATGAAGTGGTATGCAGACAAGTGGTATAAATGCCTTGTATGTGATGTACTATGGGAATTTATCTACCCTGATTTTCCAGCACAAGGTTCTGTTAGAAAACTTAGTGCGGATGACTATATGGAAAGGAAATAGCTGACATGGATATTGATAAAGCGATCACTAATCCTAATTTAGTGAATGTTATTAAAGAAATGAAGCAAGGAAATACTGAGGAAAAATTATTTTGGGAAGAAATTTTCAAAGCTAGGTTTTTATGTCCTGTTGGAGCATTTACGAACGAAAGGCTAATTGAAAAATGATAGAAATTGAGAATAACAAAGTCATTATAAATGGAAAAGAAATGCAGTTTAATAATAAGGTTATTGAGGCGGCAGAATACGAGAAAAAGGTAATAATTGTATTTGAAACAGATGAAGATGGTGGGTATGACAATGTATTTTGTTACACGCTAGAATCACAATTATTGTGGAGAATAAAACCTGCACCCGTTGAAATAGGTGGGACTGCAAGAAGCCCTTATGTAGGAGTCGATGTAATAGATGGCAGATGTAGAGCAATTGATTTTTTTGGGAGACGCTTTTGGGTAAATATTGAAAATGGGGATATTATTTCAAAAGATATTGTTAAATAAATTATATCATGTCACCCCATAAGGACTTCCAATAACCTACAATTGGTCTGTGTTTATACATTATGACTGCCATCTGCGAAGCAATAAGGCACTTCGTAATTATAAATACAGACTGCTATAGGCGAAATTTTGCCATTAGGAATACAAAAGGACGTTAGTGGAGTGACTCCACTAAAAGACATAAAAGAGAGAAATTATTAAAAACTGGAAAATTTCCGTACCAACAGGCTTGTGCCCCTGGCAAACCGTTTGCAGAAGCAGGTAAGTGATATATGGGATATTCAAACCAGTTCAGAGAGAGATTTATTTATCGCATCAAAACTTTATAAAGGTGATGGTTCATTCTATTCACGGGTAATACAATATTTAATTGATAATGGTTATAAATTTGTAGATGAAGGAGGAATTTGGCATGCCGTTAGATAGCTCTTTTTATGAAAATGCTGTAAATAGTTTTAAACTGAATTTTCAGGAAATATTTTCCGATAATATTATGATTGTGAATGAAATTTATAACTTTGAAGCTTACGGATATTTTAAGTTAGTTTTCAAGTATTTACCATTGGGTTATACTATTATAGTTGAAAATGAAATTAGAACTTTTACTATAACAATTGCGGATGAGGAAGGTGCGCAAAATTCCCTTTACAGAATTCAGAAATTTGATAATAGTTTAGAGGGAAAGAATATAAAAAATGCAGTAATTTTGTTAAAACAGATACTAGATGAAAATAAATTTAATTTCTATTTATACAAAAATGATAAAGTATACAGAAAAAATGGTGAAAAAAAATATAAAAAGAGTAAAAGATATAAGGGAGCTTTAAATGGGTGAGAAAACGAAAGTTTCAGGTCGATATGAAGAACTGAGAAGAAGAGTATTATAGTAAAACCACAAGTTGTTGCCTGATACTTTGTCAGATTATTGTGGTGAACTCTACACCTTGATTTCCGAAGCTAAATTTACGATATCGTTGATAAAAATATAATTGAAATTTCAAATTCAAAAATATATAATAAATGAATGATATAATTTGACGCACAGTACAGTTATCTACTCATGTTAGAAAGAAGGAGAAGGAAAAATGAATCGATCATCAAGAATCACAGCATTATTTCTCATACTGGCTTTGCTGCTCACGCTGATTCCGGCGGAGCAGACCGAGGCTGCGAAGAAAGTCACAGTAGGGAAGGTTACGGTGGCGAGCAAACTGTCGAAGGACACAAAGACGGTTGTAGTGGCAAAGGGCAAGAAAGTATCCCTGGAAACGGTCGTGACGGTAACACCGGATAAAGCATCCAATAAGAAAGTATCTTACAGCAGTAAGAATAAGAAGATCGCAACCGTGTCTTCCAAGGGTGTGGTTAAGGGAATCAAGGCAGGAACCACCAAAGTCACCGTCACATCCAAGAAGAACAAGAAGAAAAAAGCAACCATCACGGTTAAGGTGTATAAGGGAGCAGTGACCAAAGTTGCGTTTGCCAAGACTTCCGGGAAACTGGATGTCGATAAAAAGGAGACATTGACGCCAACGGTCAGTGCAAAATCCGGTGCGTGCAAGACTCTTTACTGGTCCTCCTCTGACGAAAAGGTGGCAACGGTGAATTCCAAGGGCGAGATCACGGCGAAAGCAAAGGGTAAGACAACCATTCAGGCACAGGCAATTGACGGTTCCGGTAAGAAGGCGAGTTATGAACTGACCGTGGAAGATCCGATTTATCTGACGAAGGTGGAGGTTGTGAATCCGCAGACAATTACCTTTTCTCTGAATAAGGCATATCCTTTGAAGAAGGAGGCAGTGTCGGTTGCGAGCAGGAGTAGTGCAAAAGGAAAGTATGTGAACAATCTGACGGTCGAAGAATTATCGACTTCCAATAACATCAATTATACGATCACTTTAGGTGGAAGAA
>CAJOMI010000156.1 GCA_905235545.1 uncultured Lachnospiraceae bacterium
TGTTTGAAATGGCAAAGATTCCATATGTGGGATGCGGTTTGCTGGCATCTGCAGTGGGAATGGATAAAGTATATACGAAGATCATCGTGGATAATCTGGGAATCCGGCAGGCGGAATATGTGCTGGTGAGAGCTGTGGATGTGGAACGCTCGAAAGAGGATGCTTCGATCATGGATCTTCAGGTGAAACGAGTGGAGGAGAAACTGACGTATCCGGTGTTTGTCAAACCGAGTAAGGCGGGTTCATCACAGGGTGTATCCAAGGCACATAACAGGGAGGAACTGATCGAGGGACTCAAACTTGCGGCAAAGCATGATACCAAGATATTGGTGGAACGTAACATTGTTGGAAGAGAGATTGAATGTGCGGTGCTTGGAAGCGCGGCAGATGTGGAAGCTTCCGGTGTTGGAGAGATATTGGCAGCAGCAGAATTCTATGATTTTGATGCCAAATATAACAATGCGGAATCCAAGACAGTGATCGATCCGGAACTTCCGGAGGGCAAAGCGGAGGAGATCCGAAAGGTGGCAAAGGAAATTTTTACCGCAGTGGACGGATATGGTCTTTCCAGGGTGGATTTCTTCCTGGAAGAGAGTACCGGACAAGTGATATTTAACGAGATCAATACGATGCCGGGATTCACATCCATCAGTATGTATCCGATGCTTTGGGAAGCACAGGGACTGGATATACGGGAGTTGATTGAAAAGCAGATTCAGCTTGCTTTTGAGAGAAGGTATTAAAAGGAGAAGCCAGAATATGAATAGTCCGATCGGTTTATTTGATTCAGGAGTGGGAGGACTCACGGTAGCAAGGGAAATTATGCGGCAATTGCCAAATGAAGATCTTGTATATTTTGGAGATACAGCCAGGGTTCCCTACGGTTCCAAGTCAAAACAGACAGTGTTGAAATATAGCAGACAGATTGTGCGGTTTTTGCGAACAAAGGATGTAAAAGCAATCGTGATCGCATGCAATACGGCAAGTGCGCTGGCTCTTGATGAGATTGCGGCAGAGATTGATATACCGGTGATTGGCGTTGTCAAACCGGGTGCGAAGATGGCGGTGGAGACGACAAAAACCGGTAATATCGGTATCATCGGAACGGAGAGTACGATCAAATCCGGCATTTACAATGATTATATCAGAGAACTGAATCCGGATATTACAGTGGTCAGCAAGGCGTGTCCGCTTTTTGTACCGCTTGTGGAAGAAGGTCTTTTGGAAGATCGTGTGACAGAAGATATTGTTGCGAGATATCTGCAGGAGATGAAAGAATACAAGGTTGATTCGCTGGTGCTCGGATGCACCCATTATCCGCTTCTACGCAATACGATCAAACGGTTTATGGGCGATGGTGTGCGTTTGGTGAATCCTGCGTTTGAGACGGCAAAGAGCCTCAAGGAGCTGCTGGGTGAGCAGGGGCTCTTGAATCCGAATCGACACAAGCCGGAGTATGAATATTTTGTCAGTGACGGCGTGGATAAGTTCATCTCGTTTGCGGACAGTGTGCTGCCGATTCATGTGAATGACACGAAAGTAATTGATATAGAAAGTTATTAAATTCAAATAAAAAGAAAGAGCAAAACTATGACGAAAGATGTTTTGGTAACGGTTTCCGGTATACAGCGTGATATTGAAGAGGAACCGATTGAATTGATCACAAGCGGAACGCATTATCTGAAGAATGGGAAACACTATGTATTATATGAGGAGCAGGCGGATCAGGCGGCACCCGTCATTAAGAATCGTGTCAAATTCAATGAGAATAGTTTTGAGATGACGAAGAGAGGAGGTCCGTACACCGCATTATCCTTTTTTAAAGGGGAGAAGACGTCTTCTGTATATTCCACACCGGCGGGACCGGTACAGATTGATGTGTTTACCCATGAGATTAGCGTGACGGAGACGGAAGGGGAGATTCTGGCAGTGATTCAGTATTCCCTCAATATCAATTATAATTTTATTTCAGAATGCGAAGTGAGATTCAAAGTACAGGCAAGGTAAGGGTTTGAATTCTTTTCGGAATTCATTTGCAGTATGTGCAGATCATTGCAGGGGTGTATATAGAATGAAGAAAAATGTGAAAACGCCAAGATTTTTTGAAAATGATAAATTAGAGCGCTTTTTCGGAATAGAGAGTACCGAAATCGTATATAACAATCGATATAATGATGATTATTATCGAGTGGGCTCATTTGTGCGTTTGATGAGATGGATTCCGTACTCACCAAATATGACCGACTGGTGGATTTTGGCTGCGGGAAAGGAAGAGTTTTATTTTTTGTAAATCAGCGATATCAGTGTGAGGTCTGTGGCATTGAAGTGGATGAGAATCTCTATGAGGTTGCATTGGATAACCGGGCGTATTTTAACACACAGTTTCGAGGTTCCAAAGAGAAGATTGAGATTATATGTGGCAAGGCGGAGGATTATGCAATCAGACCGGAGGACACGGTGTTCTATTTCTTTAATCCGTTTGAGACACATATCTTTGAAACGGTAATCGATCACGTGATAGAGAGCGTGCGGGAACATCCACGGAGAGTTTTTGTTATGATGTATTATCCCAAAGAGGGCTATCGAGAATGTATGAAAAATAAGCGATTTAAGCTTTACCGGATTGTGAAACTTCCTGCATACGAGATGGATTGGGATGAGAAGGTCGTCATCTACGAATATGGAGAACCGCTTACAGATCAGTGAATAGTCGAAAGTTACGGTTCAGAGGCAATGTCTGAACTTATGTAGCCGGACGTTGTGGGACAGAAAACGAAAATAATTGCAAGTGTCATTCCCGAATGGTATAATGATGTGCGAAAGGGAAAAACAAGCGACACCGAAGGTGGCATTTGTTTTTCCCGGCACATCAACGAGCGTGCAGAGCGCGAAGCGGTCGGGAGAGCCCGAGAGGGCGAGCAAGCGAGTGGAGAAGCGAAAGGGGAGCGACGGAAGGAGCGAGCCGGCACATCAACGAGCATGCAGAGCGCGAAGCGGTCGGGAGAGCCCGAGAGGGCGAGCAGGCGAGTGGAGAAGCGAAAGGGGAGCGACGGAAGGAGCGCCCCCGAAGGTGGCATTAATAGAGAGGAAGTAGAATGAACAAGAATAATTTGTTGCGCAAGGAAGTTGAAAAATATATAAAGTTTCCATTGTATCTGGTGATTCTGCTTATCACAATGAATATCGTTGTCTATGGATTAGATCGGACTTGCGGTATTGTGGTGACGGTATTTATCGTAGTGTTTCTGGTGCTGGAGGCAAATTCCTATTTCTACAAAAAAAAGAATATCCGATCGGATCTGGCTGCATTCAGTTTTTCTCATAGTTCGATTCAGAATGAATTGATCAAGGATTTGTCGATTCCATATACGCTGGTGGATGTCAATGGACGTATTCTGTGGAGTAATAAGGCATTTTATGATGCAATCAAGAGTGACAAACAACACATGAGAAAACACATACAACATATCTTTACCGATATTACGTTGGAACTTTTTGCGATGGAGCCGGAGGATGAAGATCGACGTGTGGTGAATATCTTTCAATCGGATCGCAACTATCGGGCTGAGATTAAAAGAATGGATGTCAAGTTCGTGCTGTCCGGTGAAATGGAAGGCGTTGTGAGTGAAAATGATGTTTTGTTTGCCATTTATCTGTATGATGAGACAGAGTTGGTGAAGGCACTTGAGGAGAAGGAAAAGACCAAACTGGTTGTTGGGCAGGTATATATTGATAATTATGAAGAAGCTATGGACTCTACAGAAGAGGTTCGAAGAGCTTTGCTGGTCGCTTTGATCGAGCGAAAGATTACCAAATATATGCAGAATGTAGATGCGGTAATCAAGAAATTGGAAAAAGATAAATATTTCTTTGTGTGTCAGAAACAACGGTTAGAACAGCTTCAACAGGATAAGTTTTCCCTGCTTGATGAAGTGCGAAGTATCAATATCGGCAATGACACACCGGTTACTCTTAGTATTGCAGTCGGTGAAGATCCGGATAATGACAGCTATCTGACAGCTTATGAATATTCGCATATGGCGATGGATCTTGCACTTGGTCGTGGAGGCGATCAGACAGTAATTAAAAAAGGTGATCAGATCATCTATTATGGAGGAAAGACACAGTCAGCTGAGAAGAATACAAGAGTAAAGGCCCGTGTCAAAGCACATGCCCTGAAGGAAATGCTGATTACCAAGGACAGGGTATTGATCATGGGACATAAGAAACCGGATATTGACTGTCTGGGCGCAGCACTTGGAATCTATCGTCTGGCGACATTGCTTGATAAAAAAGCAAATATTGTCATAAATGAAGTGACCGGTTCGATTCGTCCGGCGATGAATAACTTTATTGGAAACAGTGTATATCCGCAGGATATGTTTTTAAACAGCGAAAAGGCATTAGAAGCAGTGGATCCGAATACGGTTGTTGTGGTGGTAGATGTGAACAGACCGAGCAGAACCGAATGTCCGGAATTGCTTACCCGAACCAAGAATATTGTGGTGATCGATCATCACAGACAGGGTGGAGAGACCATTGAGAACACAACGCTTTCTTATATTGAACCCTATGCGTCATCTGCCTGCGAGATGATCGCGGAGATTCTGCAGTACAGTGTGGATAAGCCGAAGTTAAGACCGGCAGAGGCAGATGCCATGTATGCAGGTATTCTGGTTGACACAGATAATTTTGTGGCAAAGACCGGTGTGAGAACATTTGAGGCGGCATCATTTCTTCGCAAGTCCGGAGCAGATATGATCCGTGTGCGCAAGGCATACCGGGTGGATATGGATGAATATAAACAGTTGTCGGAGGGAGTTGCCAGAGCAGAGATTTATCTGGATAATTTTGCAATTTCGGATGTTCCGAGTGAAGGGGTAGACAATCCGATCGTTGTGGCGGCAAAGGTGGCAAATGATCTTTTAGATGTGGAGAATGTTCGGGCATCCTTTGTCCTGTCCATGGTGGATAACGTGGTCTATATCAGTGCGCGATCTCTGGATGATGTCAATGTACAGGTGATCATGGAACATTTTGGGGGCGGTGGCCATGGAACGGTGGCAGGAGCGCAGCTTGAAAATATAACCGTTGAAGAGGCAAAGCAGCAGATCAGAGATTTACTTGATACAATGCGAAGAGATGGGGAGTTTTGATTATAGGATAGAGGAAAGGAAGGATAAAGAGATGGAAGTCATATTATTGGAAGATGTAAAAAATGTAGGGAAAAAGGGAGAAGTGGTCAAAGTAAATGACGGATACGGAAGAAATGTTCTGATTAAGAAAAAGCAGGCTCTGGAAGCGACCGGCAAGAATTTAAACGACCTGAAACTCAAAAAAGCAAACGATGATAAGATCGCAGCGGAGAATTTGCAGGCAGCACAGGAACTAGGCAAGAAGATTGAGGACTCGGAGATAACCGTTGCCATCAAAGTCGGAGAGGGTGGCAAGACATTTGGTTCCGTTTCTTCAAAGGAAATTGCCGAGGAGGTCAAGACGCAGCTTGGCTTTGATATCGATAAGAAAAAGGTACAATTGAAGGATGCGATCAAAACAGTTGGCACACATGAAGTGAAGATCAAATTACATCCTAAAGTTACTACAACATTGAAAGTAAAGGTTGAGGGAAAATAATGATACCGGCAAGCAAAGAGGTTCTGTCACGGGTACGTCACCGGAACAGAACTGTTTTGTGTAGGCGACGAGTCAGAAGCCCGTTTGCAAGCTTGCTTGCAGAAACGAACTCCTGACGACCGCTTATCATCGAGTGACCGAAGGTAACGAGATGAGAGAGGGGTAGCCGGATCGAGTAGGTAAGGATGAGATCAGGGAATTGGATATGGATGAGGCAGTTATTAAGAAAATACAACCGAATAGTATAGAGGCAGAGCAATCGGTAATCGGCTCCATGTTGATGGACAGAGACGCCATCGTAG
>CAJOMI010000157.1 GCA_905235545.1 uncultured Lachnospiraceae bacterium
ACCCATGCCAAGGATCAGCACATCCAAATGATCCTTTTCCTTCACTCCGGCCATATAAGGTGCCACCATGGCATAATCATAATACATACCGGTCAGCCCGCCCTGCTTTTTCAGAATCGACTGCACGCCGAATAAAACATTGGTGGAAAGGATCACATTCTCATCATCCTCCTTCACCTGCAGATAATTATAGACTGACTCGCCCTCATACGTGAGATCATTCTCCCAAAAGGCAAATCCGGATTGGTGTCCGAACACGCAGCAGATAATGAACAATATCCCGCTCACGATTGATTTTTTCACACCGGTTCTGCTGCTTATAAAATAAATGAGCGCGAGCACCAAAAGGATCCCTGCAAAGATCAGAAATGTTATGGAAGTTCCCACCGCCGGTATCGTGACGAAAGTAGGCACAAATGTTCCGATGATACTTCCAATCGTGTTTGCCGCACCGAGATTTCCCACCGTCTTTCCATTTTCATCCAGACTTTCTACCGTATATTTTGCAAGGGAAGGTGTCACCGTACCAAGCAGGAAAAGCGGGAAAACAAAGACTACCATACAGGCTGCAAATGCTGCCCATATCAGGAAATTACTGTTGATTGAAAAAATGAGTACACCGGCAATTCCAAGAATCACATATTTGCCTAGCACGGGAATTGCTGCAATCCAGATTGCCGCCACCAGGATCCTTCGATATAGCACATCCGGATTCGGATTCCTGTCAGCCGACCTTCCACCATAGATATTCCCCAGTGCCATTGCGATCATAATGGTTCCGATAATGATCGTCCACACAATCTGCGAGGAACTGAAATAGGGAGCGAGCAGTCTGCTCGCTCCAAGTTCCACCGCCATAACCGACATTCCCGAAAAAAATTCGGTTACATATAAATAAAATTTATTTTTTAATATTGAAGCTTCTTTATTGTTTGATTTTACATTGGTTGTTTCGCGTTTCATTTCATAACATCCTTTACATTTATTTTTTCTCAATCGTCCGCACCGTGATATGTCCCCGGCTCCGTGACACGATCATAAATATAATAACAATCCGGTTCCTTATCGGTATTTGCATCCAGATTCATGGCAAGTGCCTCCTCCATTGTGATCGTGCAGGCATCTATAAAATCTTGATCGTCTATATCTTTATAACGATAACCATCCAAGTACTTGACAGAATAGAGAATGTTCGCCTTCCATGTCTGACTCTCCGAATCATACCGGTAAGTTGTAAATCCACTCCACACCCCTGTTGCAGTATCGTAGTTCGTTACCTTGTCCATAGAGTTATAATTGTAATAGTACGTCTTTCCGTCATCCGGAAGCTTGATGCTCACATCTTTCAAGATAATAGACGGTGACTCCGTCTTGACGGTTTCCTCAAACTTGGCACCCGGATAATAATACTCCCATTTGTTAAAATACCGTCCGTCATACCACGCATTCGTGAAATGTCCGACGGCTCCCCAGCCCTGTGAGCCTTCGTATGTACTGCCATCGTCATACATAAATGTATAGCCGTCCGCACTTCCTCCAAAGATTGAGGTGAGCAGCGTAAGTTTCACATAACTTCCCTCTTTGCCAACCGTCTTACGGACAGATTCCCATGTAAGCTTCGGCAGATCCGTCGGTTCTTCCGGCACCTTCATCGCACCATATTCACAAATCATCGCCCTGACATCACTCAGACTGCGCTTCATGTAGGCATCACTCCCGGAACCATCAAACGTATACAGGTACTTGATCTGATTGGCATTGATTCCCTGTCCGCCCCCTGTTCCGGCACCTCCATAACTTCTGGTCTCTCCGTTATAGGTAACATCAACAAGATAATGCATGGAAGATGACCACTTGACCTCTGCCCTGCTGTCCAGTTGTTTTGCAATTGACATCATAACAGACGGAAAGCCTATGGAGTCATATTTCATCGGATACAATGCCGACACAAGCATCGATTGACTGTCGGACCTGTAATACGGGCTCTGAATATAAAAGGTCTGATCCACATGCGGTGAAGTGGAAAGTCCGTAATACGGTGCCGATGTACTCTTTTTCAGTTTTCCAAGCACATACGCTCCACTGTAGAGACATTCCCTGTTAAATCCTTTTTGAATCTCCGAAAGCGTATCAAAATACGACTTGCCGCTGTTTCCATAAGTTGCGATCAGATAATCCTCTACATTCTTGAGTTCAGATATCTTAACCGTAAACTTCGTATCCGTATATTCATATTCCTTTTCTATCCTCTTCTCACCGGTTGTCAGATTGTAAACGGGATAGGAACCTGTCACCTTGCCAAGCTGAAGCCGCAATTCTCCTCCATCCGTTGCAGACCCTGTGGCAATATATCCGCCTTTCACCCTTTTCGTGTTAATATCCTCATATTTTACATCTGCAAAAAAGGTATCTGTCGGCTTGATGCTTCCTGTTTTGCCCGAATCCGCATATTTAGTGTGTTCATCTACAAAGCGGAAGGAGTCCGGATCCGGATTATTCGTTTTGATATAGAAATAAGAATTGAACGGTGCCATCAGAGGAACTACCTCATAGGAATAGCCTCCTGTTTCCGTTTTCCCTGCCAGTTTCCTTTTTATCTCCTCCAGCTTATCTTTATCGACCGCAGTATTTTCAAATGCACTGTCAGCCATTGTCTTTAGATTGACCGCATTGTCAAGATTGATCTTCTTAAGCTTCACACAATTCTTAAATGCATTCTTTTTTATGGTCTCCAACTTGGCATTCTTAGGTATCACAACCTCTGTCAGATTCTTGTCCCCTGAAAACGCAGACACTCCTATCGTCTTAACCCCTTTGCCGAGCGTGACTGTCTTCAGTTTGGTACAACCGGAAAATGCGTTGTCTCCAATGGAGGTAACATTGTCTCCAATGGTCACCTTTGTGATCTTCTTGCAGTTCTTAAATGCATTTTTCGCCACAGAAGTCACTTTGTAAGTATAAGTACCTTTGTTCTTCCCGCTCTTTGACTTAATCTTTACACTCTTGGGGATGGTAATCTTTGTAACCTTCTTCTTCGCTTTTGCTGACAATCCCACAACAGATACCGTACTCTTTTTCTGAGCAACCGAAGTGACCTTATACACATAGTTTCCGGAAGTAATCTTTGATCCCTTTTTCACCTTCTTGACTGTGACCGTCTTCGTCTTAGCAGCCGCGTTTACATCCGCTCTGTTTCCGACACCGGCGAGACTGCCCACCAACACAAACAGAAACAAAAGAAACAGTGCTTTTTTCGAATAGATTTGTAATTTCCCCATATACAAAACCCCTTTCTCTATTACGACTCTTTCTACATTCCTCAAGCTTTCTGCCTATACCAAACATGCCTCTGTTTTCCTGATATACCGTCATCCTGATCTTCTCTTTTAGTCTAACATAATGACACCTATTTTACTACAGAAACTTTAACTCCGATTTAAAATAAAAAAGACTGCGGAAGGTATTGATCCTTCAACAGTCTCACAGATTTTTTTACATTTTTCAGAACAATCCTCTGTCAACATTTTCCAACGGAATAATATTACTTCTTTTCCATTCTTCCTCCTGTTGTACAGACGGTATTTTATTGACATTTGCCGCCATCATTGCAGAAGACTCCAAAAAACCAACCAACTGTTTCTTTATATTTAATCTTTTTTTCTTTTTCATACCGATTGCTTCCTTTCTCACTTTATCTCATTTTAGGTAATTGCGAAACTTATTAATACTGTATATTGAATTGTACATATTATACAGATTCCATAAACAGGTGCTTTGGAGCCGCCGGTACTTAATGAGCAGTTTACTGCGAATTTAGTACCGCTGCGTGCGACAAGCAAAGCGTGCCTGTGATGGAACTGTATAATATGAACAATTCTGAAGATATAAACAGGAGTTTCGCAATTACCTATTTATCTCATTCTCTGATTTTAATATTTTAATCGCACTATACTCATGATCTGATCAATGGTCATATCTTCAACAAAATCACCATAATAGTTAATTGTAATCACATAAGATTCTCCCAGATTATAAAGAATCTGGTAAGTACCATCATTCACAGCCAACCGAACCGCATCGTTTGTCTCTTCCAATATTTCAAATTGTCCGGTGTTGGCTTTCACATCCTGTAACTGGTCTTCATAATCCAGATATAACTCACCATCTTCTACAGAGGTCACTTCTACCACTACATTGTATGAACCGTCATCATACACCGCTTCATATCCGACCTTGTTGACCACCCCTTTATCAGCCAACCGTCCTTCTTCTGTTATGATCCCTTCTGTAACAGCATGATCAAATGTGTCATTACTGATATAATAATCCTCTTTTAATACTCCGTCCTCTTCATATGCATGGGATGTTGTAATAAAGGTCTCTGCCGGAATCACAAGATTGCAACCCAATATATTTAATAGTTTTACATCGCCATGTTCATTCATGATGGTTATCAAAGATTTTTTTGACGCCTGTTCTTCCGTAATATCATATGCTTTCACCTTATTAATGTTTTTCCATGCCGAAGCATCCGTGTCTTTCGATTCGTTCGAACACCCTGTTAACAATAATAATCCCAATAAACTCATGCTTAAAACTTTCTTGTTCATACCCTTTTCCATACAAAGAAATTGTATTGCTCCTCCTTTCGCTGCTCAAATATCTCTCTGCCTTTAATAGATTGATTTATTTATGAACAATAATTTTCAAAACGTGTACAACCTTACCACGCAAAAATCATGTTGTCAAATGCTGTAAGAACATGCCTCCGAAAACTTGCCGAAATTAAAGCATTCTCATCTTTCAGTATGTCTGATTTTGTATATATACTATAACAATTTTCGCAAAATTCTATGCATTTATACCAACCAAAAAAGAAAAAGTCGGCACATAGCGGCCGACGATGCAACAGTTTCAACAAAATTCTTTGTGTATTTTTTTGTAAAAGGGCGTTCCAAAGCAAAGGCGACGACTGCTCGGATCACTTTCCGTATACAGTGATGCATAGTGAAACCAAGGCTACGCCGCAGTTGAACTTAGCATAAAAATCGCACAAAAAATAAGCCACAAAACAACAGGTTCTTCTGTTATTTCGCGGCTTGTTTTCTATCACGTTATCTGTAACAATGATTCTAATAATTCTCTGCTCTTAACTTGAAGTAGCTCTGCGGATGTGCACAGGTCGGACAAACCTCCGGTGCTTCCGGTCCGATATGGATGTGACCGCAGTTTGAACACTCCCAGATCTTATCACCGTCTCTTGAGAATACCAATCCGCCTTCGATGTTCTCTAACAACTTGCGGAATCTCTCCTCATGTGCTTTCTCAATGGCGCCTACCAATTCGAAGGATCTGGCAATATCTTCAAATCCTTCTTCTCTTGCCGTCTTGGCAAACTCTGCATACATATCTGTCCACTCGAAGTTCTCACCGTCTGCGGAATCCTTCAGATTGGTCACTGTATCCGGAACGGCTCCGTCATGTAACAACTTGAACCACATCTTTGCATGCTCTTTCTCATTGTTTGCCGTCTCTAAGAAAATATCAGCAATCTGATTATACCCGTCTTTCTTTGCCTTGCTGGCATAGTAGGTATACTTGTTGCGAGCCTGTGACTCCCCGGCAAATGCTGCCTGCAAATTAGCCTCTGTCTTTGAACCCTTTAAATCTGCCATTGCCTCTTTCCTCCTTTTGCTTATTCATGCGATTGCGAATCTCTTCATAATTGTATATTATTTTGCACCTCTTTCACAATTGCATGCATGATTGTTATATTTATTCCTCTGTATTCATTCTCTTAAGCAACTCTGCTCTCTGCTCCTCGAATCCCGGCTTGCCGAGCAAAGCGAACATATTCTTCTTGTAGCTCTCTACACCCGGCTGGTTAAACGGATTGACACCTAATACATAACCGGATACACCACATGCAAACTCGAAGAAGTAGAACAACTCGCCCAAGTTAAACTCTGACATATATGGCAGCGTGATCATCATGTTCGGAATCTCGCCGTCCACATGGGCAAGCACGGTACCGTTCATTGCCTGCTTATTGATATAATCAACGGTTCTGCCTGCAAGGTAGTTGAGACCATCTAAGTCGTCATCCTCACGCTCCATGATGATCTTACGTCTCGGAGAACCGATATTGACCACGGTCTCGATATGATTCTTCGTACCGTCCTGAATGAACTGTCCAAGAGAGTGTAAGTCTGTAGTAAAGTCGCAGGCTGTCGGATAGATACCCTTTCCGTCCTTACCCTCTGACTCACCGAACAACTGCTTCCACCACTCACCGATGTAGTGAACAGATGGT
>CAJOMI010000158.1 GCA_905235545.1 uncultured Lachnospiraceae bacterium
TATGACCGATACACGGAAACCGATGTGAAACGTGCGCTTTCACATGAGGTATGTACGGTAGAGGATTTCAAGGCACTTCTTTCTCCGGCGGCACTCCCTTTTTTGGAGGAGATGGCGCAGAGAGCCAAATACGAGACGAGCCGGCATTTCGGCAACACGGTGTATATTTTTACACCGCTTTATATTGCCAATTATTGTGAGAATTACTGCGTTTATTGCGGGTTTAATTGTTATAACGATATCGTGCGTAAGCGGTTGTCCATGGAAGAGATCGCAAAGGAGATGCAGGTCATTGCGGATTCGGGAATCGAGGAGATTCTGTTGCTCACCGGAGAGAGCCGCGGCATGAGTGATGTGACCTACATCGGAGAGGCCTGCAAACTGGCAAGAACCTATTTCCGCAATGTAGGGCTTGAAATCTATCCGGTCAACAGTGACGAATATCGCTATCTGCACGAGTGCGGAGCGGACTATGTGACGGTATTTCAGGAGACGTATGATGCGGACCGATATGAGACGCTGCATCTGCTCGGTCACAAACGGGTCTATCCTTATCGCTTTGATGCGCAGGAGAGAGCAATCCTGGGCGGTATGCGCGGCGTTGGATTCTCGGCGCTTCTCGGCCTTTCGGACTTTCGAAAGGATGCGCTGGCGTCGGCGCTTCATGTGTATTATCTGCAGAGAAAATACCCGTATGTGGAGTATTCGCTGTCCTGTCCGAGACTGCGTCCTATCGTCAACAATGACAAGATCAACCCGTTGGATGTACACGAAAGACAGTTATGCCAGGTGCTCTGTGCCTATCGGATCTTTCTGCCTTATGTGGGAATCACGGTATCTTCAAGGGAGGAGAAACATTTCAGGGACGGTATTGTTAAGATTGCCGCGACCAAAGTTTCTGCCGGTGTCTCGACGGGGATCGGGGATCACGAGAGCAAATACCATAAAAAAGACGTCCGGAAAGACAGAGACAGACAGGAAAAAGGTTATGTTGAAGAATCCCGGACAGATACGGTCGGACATCACATAGAGAATGGCAACGAGATTCGGGAAAGAGGTTGTGGTACGACAGATAAGAAAATAGAAGAAAAGGAATCCGGAGACGAGCAGTTCGAGATTGCGGATGACAGAAGTTTTGACGCGATGTATCGTGATATTGAAGAGGCGGGACTGCAGCCGGTGGTAAATGATTATGTCTATGTATAAATCAATCTGCGTGACGAACCGACATCTGGTGAACGGAGATTTTGAAGAGCAGATCCGACGGGTGGCGGAGTCGGCACGGGAAGTGAACAGATTGCAGAATGCCCCCGCATTGCAGCAAAAAGACGACGGAAAACGGAGCTTTCCCTGTGATGCGGTCATTTTGCGTGAGAAAGATATGCCCGAACAGGAGTATGAAGCGCTTGCGGGCAGAGTGATGTCGGTTTTAAAGGAACATTCGGTGCCTTGTATCCTGCATACCTATGTCGATGTGGCACTTCGTCTCGGCGCAGACGAAATCCATCTTCCGTTTCCGTTATTTCAAACGATTTCCGATGAGAAAATAAAACAGTTTCGGCTCATTGGGGTCTCGGTGCATTCTGTGGATGAGGCTGTCGCTGCCTGTAAAGCGGGTGCGACATATATCACTGCCGGTCATATATTTGCCACAGACTGCAAGAAGGGTGTTCCGCCGAGAGGATTGGATTTTTTGCAAAAGGTATGTCAGGCGGTTCCAATCCCGGTCTATGCAATCGGGGGAATCTGCCCGGAACAGGCAGAGTCCTGTGTGGACGCCGGAGCAGCCGGTATCTGCATGATGTCGTATTATATGACAATGTGAAAAAATAAGATTCAGAATTTCTTCATTTTTCGGTTTGCTTTTTCGTAATCTTTCTCTGTTATTCTGTTTCCTGTAAGAAGTGAGAAATCTTAAAAAGGAAAGCAGACTGAAATATGGAAGAATTGAGGTGAAAATATGACAATATTGGTTTGCGATGATGACAAAGAAATAGTTGAGGCGATTTCCATTTATTTGAAGCAGGAAGGCTATCAGGTGGTTCCGGCGTATAATGGAAAAGAGGCGTTGGAACTTATGAAGACGGAAGAGATCCATTTGATCATTCTGGATATCATGATGCCGGAATTGGATGGGATTCACGCACTTTTGAAACTCCGGGAAACCAGTTCGATTCCGGTTATCCTGCTCTCCGCCAAATCCGAGGATGTAGATAAGATACTGGGACTCAATGTCGGTGCGGATGATTATGTGACCAAGCCGTTCAACCCATTGGAACTGGTTGCCAGAGTGAAGTCCCAGCTTCGCCGGTACACGAAACTGGGCGGAATGGAAATCGCTGACAATAATGTTTTAGTCAATGGCGCGATCACATTGGACCGGGATCAGAAACAGGTTACGGTTGAAGGGGAACCGGTAAAACTGACCCCTACGGAATTTAAGATTTTGCAGCTTTTTATGGAAAATATCGGAACGGTTTTCTCATCCGCCCAGATCTATGAGCGGATTTGGGAAGAGGATGCCTATGCCACGGACAATATCGTGTCCGTTCACATCAGACGAATCCGGGAAAAGATTGAGATCAATCCCAAGAATCCGGATTACATCAAGGTGATGTGGGGGGTAGGATACCGTATGGAGAAAAAATAAGAAAGGATGATAATGTGAATAAAAAGCAGAAAATATCGTATTCCGCATCGGGAAAAAGAATCAGAGGATTGCTTTGCATGCTCACGTTTTTTGTATTCGGCGCTTGCACCATACTTACTTTTGCAGGAATCAACGAGTACGGGGATGGAATTTTTCATGCAACAAAGGATTACTATGAGAGTGAATGCTATCAGGAAGATATAGAAGATGGGATTTTACATGTACTATATAATTTGCAGACACTATATGCTAACGAACAGGATTTGCCGTTTGATGAGGGTTTTTCAATCACCAATGTGTCGGAGCATAAGGTTTATTATTACAAGGACGCATATCAGGTGGTGAAAGATTTCAATGCCGGAGAGGAAGGATCAGATCTATCAACAGGGTATCAGGAGGAAGATCCCAATGCCAAAGAGAAGGACATACATTCTCTTGCTGACCTGATTCCTTATCGGACATCGGTGGAGGAACTTTCCTATGACATTACAACATATGATGGAATGAAGAGATACCTGAATTCCTCCTTGGCACAGAGTAATTATATCTATTTTGATCAGGATGCATTCAAAGATATTTTCCGAAAACAGGGGTCTCTCAACCGGGGACATTGTTTTTCGGATAATTTCTCGGAAAAGGCATATTTTCTTTTCGACGAACCGATTAATGCAGACGAAGTCTCTCTCAATAAAACAGACAAGAATAAAAACGCTGTGAATCTTGATACTATGGATTATGCAGTGTATGATCCGGAGACGGAGCTTTTTTATTCTCCATCAGACAATTATTTTGATTTAATGCCGCAATACATTTATAATGCGATGGAGTTGAAAGATCAGATGGAAGAGAGAGAGGAGGAAAAGGGCAGTTATGTTTCGGACAATCTGATGGCAGCACTGCTGAAAAGCTATAATTATAACTTTATGGGAATATGGACCGAACTAGATGCAAGATATGAGGCTGAAGAGGAAGCGACAAATGCTTTGTGGACAGATCAGAAATATAGTTCGATTCAGTTTGATATCCGTAATTCAGAGTTTGAAGATTTCAATACAGAGATTGCGTCGGATTCGGTGAAGATGGACCGATTATATGTTCTTGCCGGCAGTGAAGCAAAGAATGTGCGGGAAGATGCTGAGAACGTTCAGAATCTG
>CAJOMI010000159.1 GCA_905235545.1 uncultured Lachnospiraceae bacterium
TCTTTCCTCATATGTCTTCTCCTTTTCTATGTGGTAGTGAAGACATACTATCAGAAAAAGATTTCAAAATCTATAATTGTGACACAAACAGCACAAAATAAAAAATCCGTTCAAAATCCCCCCTTCTTTGTGACAAAAAGTTCAAAAGTTTGAACTTTTATTCAGAACTTTTTGAACTCCGGTTCAAAAGTTTGAACGGAATTGTCAAAAATCAGATATAAAAATCCCCTGTTTGATCACCAGTTGTCACGATATGATCACACACCGTGCATCCTATGATTTACACAGGGGATTTGTTTACGTTCTTCTAATTGTTAAGTCTCTTATAAATCTCATCCACATTCTCTTTATCCGATACAGACTCTATAATCTCACAGATCTGTTTCACATGCTCAACCGATTCCACCAGATCATCCGCAATCTCCTCCGGTGTTTTTCCCTTTTCATAATTGCGTAGAACCTGTTTGATCAACTTCTTGTTCTGCTCCGCCAGTTTCTCGTCCACCACTTCCATCAGCTTCTTGTCTTTCTCCGCTAATCTCTCATTCTGCTCTGCCAACTTCTTATCCTTCTCCGCCATGGCTTCTTCATGTTCCTTACAGAGAATGTCTATGTCTGTCATAAATGATTCATCGGTCATATCTCTTAACGCCCCCAATCCATCCCGATCCAAGCAAGGTGACGTACAAATACTCCGCAAGTTTCTGGGTATAGCGCTTCAACTTCAGCGCATCCTCGCGGAGCGTATATCTCAGACGGAGATTGAACCCCGCCTGAGACAAGTTTCCTGCCCCCGCCTACGCTTTGCTTAGAGGCTGGGGGCATCTCTGTCTGAGATATAACTTTTTGAGCAGCGCAGGAGAAACATTAATCATGCATCCGCCATCACACTCCTTCAGCTGAGCCGCTCACTTCACTGTCAAATGGAGGACCTGCTGGAGTATTAACGATTCTACGCCTCCAGCACACCTGCCTTCATACTCTTTACATAATCCGCCACATACGGAACGGCGTCCTTACCGTACTGTGCGACCAGTTTCACAATGGCGCTTCCAACGATCGCACCGTCCGAAAGTCCCGCCATCTTCTTTGCCTGTTCCGGTGTCGCAATCCCGAATCCGACTGCAACCGGCACATCTGTCACATCCTTCACCTGTTTTACCATTGTACCGATATCGGTTGTGATCTCTGACCGGACTCCGGTCACGCCAAGAGAGGATACGCAGTAGATAAAGCCTTCTGCTTCCTTTGCGATGGTCTCAATCCGCTCGGATGAAGTCGGAGCGATCATGGAGATCAGTTCCACCCCATTCTCTCTGCAGCTTCCTGCCAGTTCACTCTTTTCTTCAAACGGAACATCCGGCACGATGACACCGTCGATTCCAACCTCTGCGCAACGCTTCATAAACCGGTCGGTTCCATATACATAAATCGGATTCATATAGGTCATAAACAAAAGCGGGATGTCAATCTCTTCCCGCAGTCTGACAACCAGATCAAACAGAGCATCCGTCGTGGTTCCTGCGCTTAAAGCCCGAAGATCCGCTGCCTGGATAACCGGTCCCTCCGCGATGGGATCGGAGAACGGAATTCCGATCTCAATGATGTCGGCACCATTCTCTGCCATGGTCTTGATGAGTTCATAACTGGTCTCTATATCCGGATCTCCACCGGTGATAAATGCGATAAATGCTTTTCCTTTTTCAAATGCTTTACTGATTCTACTCATAGATTTCCACTCCTCTGTATCTTGCAATTGCAGCAACATCCTTATCTCCGCGTCCGGAAACCGTTGCTATAATGATCTGATCCTTATCCATCGTTCCCGCGATCTTCATAACATGCGCAATCGCATGTGCGCTCTCAATCGCCGGAATAATTCCCTCTGTTCTGGATAAATACTCAAATGCCTGTACTGCTTCTTCATCTGTGATCGGAACATAAGTCGCACGTCCGGTCTCATTTAACCATGCATGCTCCGGTCCGATTCCCGGATAATCCAGTCCTGCGGAAATGGAGTAAACCGGTGCGATCTGTCCGTATTCATTCTGGCAGAACAGGGATTTCATACCGTGAAAAATACCCATGGAACCGTTGGCGATCGTTGCCGCATTCTTCGGATTGTCGACGCCAAGTCCGGCCGCCTCGCATCCGATCAGCTGTACACCCTCATCCTTAATGTATTCGTAGAAGGAACCCATTGCATTACTTCCTCCGCCGACACAGGCTACCACTGCATCCGGAAGTTTGCCCTCAACCTCTAAGATCTGTGCTCTGCTCTCCTTACTGATGACGCTCTGGAAATCCCGGACGATCATCGGGAACGGATGCGGACCCATAACGGAACCTAACACATAAAGTGTGTCGTCCACTCTGGAAGTCCACTCCCGCATGGCCTCATTTACCGCATCTTTCAATGTCATCGTACCGGTTGTGACCGGATGCACCTTCGCACCCAACAACTCCATACGGTACACATTTAAAGCCTGACGCTCGGTATCTTCCTTGCCCATGAAAATCTCACATTCCATTCCCATCAGCGCTGCTGCGGTTGCCGTTGCCACACCATGCTGTCCGGCTCCGGTCTCAGCGATGACTCTGGTCTTTCCCATTTTTTTAGCAAGCAAAACCTGACCCAACACATTGTTGATCTTATGGGATCCTGTGTGATTGAGATCCTCCCTCTTCAAATAAATCTTTGCTCCGCCAAGATCCTTGGTCATTTTCTCTGCATAATAGAGGATGGATGGTCTTCCTGCATAATTCTTTAATAATTCATCCAGTTCTCTGTTGAAATCCGGATCCTTTTTGTAATATTCATAGGCATCCTCCAACTCATGTACCGCATTCATCAGCGTTTCGGGTACATATTGTCCGCCATATTCTCCAAATCTTCCTGTTGCCATAGTTGCTCCTTTCTCAATGAAGGTGTCTGATCACCGACACCATTTCTGCTATCTTTTCTTCATCTTTGTTCCCTTCTGTCTCCACTGAACTGCTGACATCAATACAGAACGGAACTTTATCTTCTTTTTTCAAAGTTTCCAAAATCGTTTCAATGTTATTGGAATCGATTCCGCCAGCCAGGAAAAACGGTTTCTTCAAATGCGGGATCAATGTGTGATCGAAGACTTTTCCGCTTCCTCCGTATTCACCTGCCACAAATGCATCTAACAGCAGGTAATCCACCGAAAGTTGCTCCGCATTAAGAACCTGTTCCGTGCTCATTACCCTCACCGCCTTGATGATCGGAATCTGTTCCTTTCCCATCGCTTTAAGTTCCGATCGAAGGGTTATGATATATTCCTCCGTCTCATCGCCGTGAAGCTGAATATAGTCCAAAACATTTTCCCGTACCAGATGCAGAATATCCCCGATCTTAGCATTTACAAAGACGCCAATCGACGGAATCGACGGGTTGAGCGCTTTTTTCAGATTGTATGCGGTGTCAAAGTCAATCTTCCGCTTGGTACCCGCAAATACAAATCCGGCAAAATCCGGGAGTGACTGGTTTACATAATTCACATCTTCCGGTCGTTTCAGACCACATATTTTTATCTTCATTGCCCTGTCCTCACGTTTTCTTTATTCAGACACATAATAATTCGTATTGTCTTGCAAATTACCGGATCGCTATTACATTCCCTTTAATTCATCGAGCTTCTGTTTCTTGTCCGCAGCCCGCATCAGGGTCTCCCCAACCAGAACTGCATTGACCTTTTCTTTCTCAAATGCTGCGACATCCGCTCTGGTCTGAATCCCGCTTTCTGCGACAAACAATGTTCCCTCCGGGGCAAATCCGCGAAGCTTCGTGCTATTATGAATGTCCACCGTAAAATCCTTGAGGTTTCGGTTGTTGACACCGATCACTCTGGCGCCTGCCCGAACTGCCATCCGGATCTCTTCTTCATCATGGGTTTCGACCAATGCCGTAAGTCCCAGTTCGTCACAGATTTTGATACCCTCTTTTAAGAAGTCCTCATCCAATAGCGCACAGATCAATAACACCGCATTGGCATCCAATACCTTTGCCTGATAAATCTGATAAAAATCCACGGTAAAATCCTTTCGAAGGATCGGAAGGTCTACCACCTCTCGGATCTCCTGCAAATACCGGTCACAGCCTAAGAAATACTTCGGTTCCGTCAGGACAGACAGACAATCCGCCCCCGCCTTTTCATATTCCTTCGCAATCTCCGTATAAGGAAAATCCTCTGCGATGATCCCCTTTGACGGTGAAGCCTTCTTCACCTCACAGATAAAGGAAACTCCATCCTGTTTCAAGGTGTTTTCGAAGATAAAGTCCGGCAGACTTCCTTTCGCGGCATACGCCTTTTCTCTCATTTCTTCCAAAGAGACCGTCTTTTTTTCCTCTGCAACCTGTATCCTCTTATCTGCCGCAATTCGCTCTAATATATCTGCTGCCATTTTATATCCTTTCCTTATTACAAATAACTTAGATGATTGCGAAACTCCTTATTAAACTTGATGCTATTGTGCATATTACATAGATTCCATAAGCAGACCTTGGCGCAGGCGTTGGTACTTAATGAGTGTGAAACACGAATTTAGTACCATTACGCCGGAGACAGAGTGAAAACGTGTCTGCGATGGAACTATATAATATACACAATCTAAAAGATGTAAATCGGAGTTTCGCAATCACCTATACAAATAACTTATTAGCGTCCTTCTCTAGTTATTTGTCAACTCTACAAACTGATTCAGCACTTCCAATGCCTTTCCGCTGTCGATCATTTCCTCTGCCACTTTCACTGCGGCCTGGCCTCAATGGAATCTGCCTTCTTTGCAATATAGATGGCTGCTGCCGAATTTAATACCACCGCATCTCTCTTCGGTCCCTTTTCTCCATTTAAAATGGCTTTCGTGATTGCTGCATTTTCTGCCGGATCGCCACCGACCAGATCTTCCTTGCTGCATTTTTTGAATCCGAACTGTTCCGGCTCAATCGTATATGTCTTGAATTCCCCATCATGAAGCTCACATACCTTAGTCGGTGCGCTTAAGGAGATCTCGTCGAGACAATCGGTTCCATAGACAACCATACCGTCTTTTACGCCCAGTTTACTTAAAACGTCTGCCATCGGCTCCACTAAACTCTCAGAGTAAACACCCATGACCTGACGACTTGCATTAGCCGGATTGGTAAGCGGTCCCAAAATATTGAAAATGGTAGGAATTCCAAGTCCTTTCCGGATCGGAGCTACATATTTCATCGCCTTGTGATAAATCTGTGCGAAGAGGAAGCACATATTGCACTGCTTCAATACCTCGCTCATCTTCTCCGGCGGAATCGTAATGTTGACACCCAATGCCTCTAATACGTCAGCGGCACCGGACTTACTGGATACACTTCTGTTGCCGTGCTTCGCAACCGGAATGCCTGCTGCTGCAACCACAAATGCGCTGGTGGTAGAAATATTAAAGGAATTGGCACGGTCTCCACCGGTTCCAACAATCTCCAATACTTCGATTCCCTCATGTGGAAGCTGTTCTGCATGCTCCCGCATACCCTTTGCGCTGGCGCTGATCTCCTCTACCGATTCTCCCTTCATATGAAGAGCGGTCAGATATCCCGCTGCCTGAATCTCTGTTGCATTGCCGGAAAAAATCTCATCCATACAGGCAAATGCCTCATCATAAGTTAAATCCTGTTTCTCTGCTACTTTCTTGATTGCTTCTGAAATCATAATCTTATCCTCCTGATTTTCTTTTTATTGACATTGTTATTGTAAAAAGTTCTCCAACATGGTCTTTCCATATTCGGTAAGAACGGATTCCGGATGGAACTGGAATCCATAGATATCCTTCTCGTTATGGCGAACCGCCATCACTTCGCCGTCAGCGGTCTTTGCAATGATGCGAAGGCAATCCGGCACGGTAGCGGCATCTCCCGCCAGCGAATGATATCTTGCAATCCTGATATTCTGCGGAATGTCCTTAAAAATCGGTTCTTTCTCATCAAATGTAATAGTGCTCTGCTTGCCATGCATTAACTGCTTTGCATAAGTCACTTTACCGCCGGACGCCTCAAAAATCGCCTGATGTCCCAGACAGACTCCAAGGATTTTCACCGGTTTGCTGTACTCCTTAACCAGCGTCTCACAGATGCCGGCATCCACCGGTCGCCCCGGTCCCGGAGATAAAATGATGTATTCCGGTGCCAATTCTTCAATCTCTTTCACCGTCATCTCATCATTTCGAATGACCTTGATTCCATAATTATTTTCTTTTCCGTCTTTTGATATACCGGCTTCAAACCGTTCTTTCTGAATGCCACCGATCAACTGCACCAGATTATAGGAAAAACTGTCATAGTTGTCAATCAATAATATCATTATCCATTCACCTCCGATGCCTTTTTCACTGCTTCAATCACTGCGCCTGCCTTGTTTGCGCATTCCATATATTCATTCTCCGGCACACTGTCTGCCACGATTCCGGCACCGGCCTGTACATAAACCTTATCTCCTTTTTTCACCGCGGTACGAATCGCGATACACACATCGAGGTTGCCGGAAAAATCCAGATATCCGATGGCTCCGCCGTAGACGCCTCTTGCCACCGGCTCCAATTCATCAATGATCTCGCATGCCCGAAACTTCGGTGCACCGGATAAGGTTCCTGCCGGAAGTAAGGCTGCGATCGTATCACATCCATCCTTGTCATCCCGAATCTTTCCTACTACGGTTGATGCAATGTGCATTACCTTGGAAAAACGATGGATCTGCATATATTCTTCCACTTCCACTGTTCCGAATTCTGCAATTCTTCCGATATCATTTCTTGCCAGATCCACCAGCATATTGTGCTCGGAACACTCTTTTTCATCGGCGAGCAATTCTACCTCCAATGCATCATCTTCCTCTTTCGTCGCCCCGCGCTTTCTGGTCCCTGCCACCGGAAATGTGGTCAGTTTGCCGTTTACCAGTTTCACCATGGTCTCCGGTGAGGTTCCGGCAATCTCCAGATCATCGCAGCCGATGAAATACATATACGGGGAAGGATTCGTGGTTCGAAGTACCCGGTATGTGTTGATCAGGCTGCCCTTGTAATCCGCTTCAAATCTTCTGGAAATAACGCCCTGAAAAATGTCGCCCTCCCGGATGTAGTATTTGGTCTTCTCCACCATATCGCAATATTCTTCCTTTGAAAGATTGCAGGTGAACTCCACGTCTTCATCTGCTTTTTCTTCCTTGAGGGGCGTTGTGTTCTCGATCAGGCGAATCATTTTCTCAATCTCAAGGATTGCCGCATTGTATCCCTTTTCTCCCTGTTCTGACCGGTAATTTACAATCACACTGATCTTCTGTTTTAAATGATCATAGGCGATCACTTTGTCAAACAGCATCAGATTGTAGTCGTCGAAATCACTTTCCTTTAAATCCAGTTTCGGCTCTGCATATCCGATCATCTCATAGGAGAAATATCCGACCAGTCCACCTGTAAAACTTGGCATTCCCTCGATTCTCGGAGAGCGGTACTGATCTAAAAGTTCTCTTAATGCCTGCATGGCATCCTTCTTCTCCGTGGTTGCCATCGCACCGCTTTTCATGGTCACTTCTCCGTTTTTGCAGGTGATCTGCAACAGAGGATTCACACCGAGGAAGGAATACTGTCCCCACTGCTTTCCTCCCTCCACACTCTCCAGCAGATAATATTTGCTGTCGATTTCCTTCAATCGTCTGAGTAATGTGATCGGAGTTACAACATCGGCGTAGATTTCCTTGCAGACCGGAATGATGTTGTAATCTTTCTCATACTGTTTTGCTTCTTCATAACTTGGAAACATATTCTTCCCTTCCTTTCTTTTCTATCTAAACTTTCCTTTTTGTTCTGTACAGACCACGGATACCCCCGTCAGGCTCGCCCTGTGATTTTGCAAAGCAAACTGTTTCGTTTCATTGTAAGTCAAATACCCTGTAGCAAGCTACGAGCCATGACACGGCTTGCGCTTCATTTGTTCAAAAAGAAAAGGCTTCTGTCCCTGACAAGGGACAAAAGCCATAATATACTTCTGCGGTACCACCCAAATTGATGCAATGCATCCACTCTCTCAACATACTGTCATATGTTCCCTATTGATAACGGACAGGTTCCCGTTGGCATCTACTCTGAACTCATTTCAAGCCACCCTCGTAAGCCCATTCAACTATCGACCACTTACCGGTTCCCACCATCCCGGCTCTCTGGAAAGCTTTACCATAATCTACTCTTCTTACTCATCGGTTTTGGTATAC
>CAJOMI010000160.1 GCA_905235545.1 uncultured Lachnospiraceae bacterium
AGCCTTACCACCAACGAATTTTACATCGTTCTTCTGGAAGTACTCAGTTGCCTCGATGGTTGTAGGCATGTTAGCACCCTCTGCAACATACTGAACACCGTTTGCAACCAATGCCTTAGCATCCTCAAGATCAAGCTCGTTCTGCGTAGCACATGGAAGTGCGATATCTACTTTGTACTGCCATACGCCGTGCTCACCATTCTTCTTCTCATGATACTCTGCTGAAGAACGTGCTGCTGCATACTCTGTAAGACGAGCGCGCTTTACTTCCTTTACTTCCTTAAGAAGTTCTACGTCAATTCCTTCCGGATCATAGATCCAACCGGTTGAATCAGAAACGGTTACAACCTTTGCGCCAAGCTGCTGAGCCTTCTCTGTTGCGTAGATTGCAACATTACCGGAACCGGAAACTGCAACTACTTTACCTTCCATCTTATCGCCATGGCACTTAACCATCTCTTCGGTGAGATAAAGAAGACCATAACCGGTAGCTTCTGTACGAGCAAGAGATCCACCATAGCTGAGTCCCTTACCGGTCAATACTCCTTCATAAAGTCCCTGAATCTTCTTATACTGACCAAACATGAATCCGATCTCTCTTGCACCTGTTCCGATATCGCCTGCAGGAACGTCCTGATCAGCACCGATATACTTAGAAAGCTCTGTCATAAAGCTCTGGCAGAATCTCATAATCTCATTGTCTGATTTACCCTTTGGATCGAAGTCAGAACCACCTTTACCACCACCGATTGGAAGTGTTGTAAGTGAGTTCTTGAAAATCTGCTCGAAACCAAGGAATTTAATGATACCAAGGTTTACAGAAGGATGAAGTCTGAGACCTCCCTTGTACGGTCCGATCGCATTGTTGAACTGAACACGGAAACCTCTGTTTACCTGAACCTGACCATTGTCATCTACCCAAGGAACACGGAACATGATCTGACGATCCGGCTCTGTAATTCTCTCTAAGATAGCAAGCTTTCTGTACTTCTCCTCATCCTGATCAATAACCGGACGAAGGGAATCCAGAACCTCTGTAACTGCCTGAAGGAACTCCGGCTGGTCTGCATCTCTCTTCTTTACCTTCTCTAATACCTCATCAACGTATGACATTTTTGAAACCTCCTGTAATTTAAATATGTATTAAGCACCGCCATACACGATGCTTAACATACTGCCGATTCGTTCATTCCTCAAAGAACAGAAACTTAATATTATTAAGCATAAAAGAAGAACATGCTCAATGGCGCATGTTCTCCTTGTATGGCGCCTTTGCCTGTTAAGTATTATACATAATATACTTAATTTACGCAATATATCGGCTTTTGAATTAAATTATATTAGGTGATTTTTTCTTTGTACTTTATTTTATTAAATAGTTTATTAATTATATTATGTATTGTTGCATTTTTGCTTTATAAAATAAAGTTATTCATGTTATAACCCTTTTATATGTAATAATACATATATTATAAGCGCATATCTATCATAATATAATGATGCCAAGGTCAAAAGGTAAAAATGTGCTTGTGCTTGCACAAATGCACATTTTTATCTGAGGACCGCTAAAACATGAGCAAGTAGCAATTTATGCGGATTCCCCTTAAACATATCCGTACAATCCTCTGACAGACACTTCTCCGGATATGATCGTCTCCCGATTGCCTTTCTCATCTTCCACAACCAATCCGCCCTTTTTATCAATTCCAATTGCTTTCAGAACTCGTTCTTTTTCTTTTTCAATAATCTTGACTTCTTTTCCTCTGTTGACGAGAAGCCCGTTATACTCTTCTTCCAAAGTACTCATATCTTCTGTTTCCAGAAACCGTTCGTAATACTGTTCAAACAGAGTAAGAAAAGTTCCCAAAAGCTTTCCTCGATTGATCTTCTCCCCACACTCTAAGCGGATAGAAGACGCCATATCTGTTATCTCCTCCGGAAATTCTGTCTGGTTGGTGTTGATTCCGATTCCCACAACGACATAATTGATATACTCCAGATCCGTACTGCTCTCTGTCAGGATACCACATAATTTCTTACCGTTTGCGATAACATCGTTGGGCCACTTGATCATGGTGTCGAGATCAGTCACCTCTTTGATGGCTTTTGCAAGTGCCAATGCCGATACTAAGGTAATGATAGATGCCCGGTCAACAAGCACCTCCGGTCGAAGCAAAATCGAAAAATAACAGTTGCCCTTCGGCGATACCCACGTTCTTCCGCGTCTTCCACGTCCCGCCGTCTGTTTTTCCGTCACCACTACCGTTCCGTTCGGCGCATCGTGCTCCCCCAATCTCTTTGCCTGAATATTGGAAGAGTCCATCTCCTCCTCATAGATTATATTCTGTCCCAGCCATTTCGTATGCAGGAATTCCCGTATCCGCATTTCATCGATAACATCCGGCTCTGCCAAAAGCTTGTACCCCTTATTATTTACCGAATCGATCTGATACCCTTCCTCCTTCAGTGCCTTGATGTTCTTCCAGACCGCCGTGCGTGAGACACCGAACCGATTGCATATATCCTGACCGGACACATAATCTGCACTTTCCTTCAGCAATTCCAATATTTTATCCTTCATTTTTCTCAGCCTCTTCTTTTTTTATTTTCAGCATTCCGTAAAGTGCCTGTCCCACTTCACTTTTCCCCACAAACGGCAACAGGTACTGTTCTTTTCCGATATAGATCTGCACAATACTGTAATCCATGTTTTCATTCGGAACAACATAACCTAAATCCGAAATCTCACGATAATCAAACTTCTTTTCCCTTCTATGCAATTTCAGTGTCATAGTCTTATCTCCAAACACATAAGTGATATCATACGCCTGCGCCTTCATTGTCTGTATGATCAGATATGCCCCGTATGTAATCCCTCCTGCACATAAAATGACCGTAAGAATCACATTTTTATGTTCATTGCTACTCACCACAACTGCAAACCTTGCCACCGCGATCAACAAAAATATAATACCCAGTACCCGCATCGCTATCCTGTTTGCAGAATTCTTTTTAACCGTATACTCCATCCTATACCCTTCCTTTAATGCATCATAGTATAAAAGGAAAAGATAACTCTGTTATCCTTTCCTTCTATATTCCGTACAAATCGACAACCAATGTCATGATGTTAAAATCTTACCATATACAGATTCCGGATATGATATATATTTTCTATATCGGGCTATCTGTAAATAATATCATTTCTTCCCGGTCCGTTGGAAATCATTGTGATCGGGAATCCAATCTGCTCCTCGATGAATTCAATGTAATTTCTGCAGTTCTCCGGAAGATCTTTGTATTCCTTGATTCCGCGGATATCCGTCTTCCATCCCGGAAGTGTCTTTAATACCGGTTTTGCCTTCTCTAATTTACCTGTGGTCGGGAAATCCGTGATCACTTCACCGTCTACCTCATATCCCACGCAAACCGGAATCTCGTCCAGATAACCCAGGACATCCAAAACGGTAAAGGCAACATCCGTAGTTCCCTGAATACGGCAACCATACTTGGATGCCACACAGTCAAACCATCCCATTCTTCTCGGACGACCGGTAGTTGCTCCATACTCACCGCCATCACCGCCACGACGTCTCAATTCATCTGCTTCCTCTCCGAAGATCTCGCTGACGAATGCACCTGCTCCCACTGCGGATGAATATGCCTTGACCACCGTGATGACCTTCTTGATCTCATACGGAGGAATGCCTGCTCCGATGGCGCCATACGCTGCCAGTGTAGAGGACGACGTAACCATCGGATAAATTCCGTGATCCGGATCTTTCAGGGAGCCCAACTGTCCCTCTAACAAGATATTCTTTCCGTCTTTGATGGCCTGATAGAGATATGCCGATACATCGCATACATAAGGCGCAACCATCTCTTTGTATTCCATCAGTGTGTTGAATAATTCGTCCACATCCAATGCAGGCTTATGATATAAATGCTCCAACAATACATTCTTTTGTACCACAACCCGCTCTAACTTTTCTCTTAATGCATCTGCATCAAACAGTTCATTTACCTGGAAACCGATCTTTGCATATTTATCTGAATAAAACGGAGCAATACCGGACTTGGTAGAACCAAAGGATTTACCGGCCAGTCTCTCCTCCTCGTATTCGTCGAATAAAATATGATACGGCATCACGATCTGTGCTCTGTCTGACACCAGAATCTTTGGCATCGGCACGCCTTTATCCACAATGTCTTTGATCTCTTTAAATAAAACCGGAATATTGAGAGCAACACCGTTTCCGATAATACTGGTAGTATGATCATAAAAAACGCCGGAAGGCAATGTATGTAAGGCAAATTTTCCATAGTCATTTACAATCGTATGACCTGCATTTGCACCGCCCTGGAATCTGACAATAATGTCCGCTTCCTTGCTCAGCATATCCGTGATCTTGCCCTTACCTTCGTCTCCCCAGTTTGCTCCTACTACTGCTTTTACCATAAGTTTCATTCCTTTCTCAACTATTTAAGTTGTATGACATTCTCCTGAATACGGCATAACGTAAATCTAAATACTGCATCTTACTTATGACGTATCCTTATTCTTGCTCAACCATGTTCAGTATACTATCAATATAGGCATAAGTAAAATCAATATTTTTAATGCCTTCCATAAGATGTGCTTATGTAACAGAAAGCCGACATCAAGACATTGCTGTACGTCAACTTTGTCTCTCATCTTCTGCTTTTAACAATTCTTTTAATTTCCCTGCCGCGATTGACATCGGAGATTGACGATCTATGATCAGACAGATTTCCCGCTCCGGAATCTCTTCTTCAAATTCCAGCCGAATCAATTCACCACTCTCCAGTTGCTTTCTGGCAAAATCCTCCACTACGCTTCCAACGCCCAGATTCCGCATGGCAAACTGTACAATCATATCACTGGTCGCCAATTCGAATTCAGGCTTCACACTGACACCCTGTTTTTCCATAAAATCATCGACATATTTCCTTGTACTGGTATCCCCTTCCAGACAGATGATCGGAAGTTCTTCCAGATTGCGATAACAGAGTCTCTCTCCTTTGAGATACCGAAACCGTTCACCTGCAACAAAGACATCCTGTATCCTGCGAACCGGTATAATCTCAAACCGGGAATCTGCCTGCAGTGGATTTGTCACCACTCCAAAATCAATCCGACCCTGTACTAAATGTTCAACCGTAAGCGGTGTCGGTGCATTTGTGACCGTAACCTTGATATCCGGATAACTCTGGTGAAATTGTTCCAGATAGGGAAGCAG
>CAJOMI010000161.1 GCA_905235545.1 uncultured Lachnospiraceae bacterium
TAATCAGGGTGATTTATATATGGAATTTGCCCACAAGTGTATGACTACATTCCTTATGGCAATCTTTGCACAGGGTGCAAGTATCGTAACCTGCATCTTTCTGCAGGCTGTCGACTGCCCGATTCAGTCAATGGCACTTTCCCTGCTCAGACAGATCGTGATTCTTGTACCGGCAGTCATTATACTCGGTGCAGTGGGCGGTGTTACAGCCGTTCTCTGGGCAGGACCGATCTCCGATACGGTCTCCTGTATCATATCGTTATTGACACTCGGTGTATGTTGGAAGAAAATATTTGAAGAGGAGGAAACAAAATGATCATTACAATCAGCCGTCAATGCGGCAGCGGAGGACATACGATTGGAAAAATGTTAGCCGATCGTCTTGGGTATGATTTTTATGACAAGGATATCATAAAGGCTGTCTCTGTTGAAAGCGGACTCAGCGAGAAAACAGTCGAGCGGGAGGGAGAGTATTCTACCACAAGTTTACTCTATAACATCGCCGTAAACGGAATCAGCCCTTATAATGTTTCAAGCAAAGACCATATGCTGATTCGCGATCTTGTAAACTCTTATCAGGTCGATTTTATCAAA
The DNA here is from genome assembly GCA_905235545.1 of uncultured Lachnospiraceae bacterium. Lineage (GTDB taxonomy): Bacteria > Bacillota > Clostridia > Lachnospirales > Lachnospiraceae > CAG-590. Next base: position 595 of record CAJOMI010000161.1, read on the forward strand.
AAAGCGGCAGAAAAAGGGAATTGCATTATCATAGGAAGAAGTGCGGATTATATCCTTCGGGACCGGACAGACTGTCTCAACATTTTCGTTCACGGTGACCTGGATGACAGAGCAAAGCGCGTGGTTGAGGAGCATGAAGTAGGGGAAGCAGATGCCAGACAGCACGTCCTTGACCGGGATAAGAAGCGCTCCAAGTATTACCGCCATGTGACAGATCAGGTCTGGGGAATGGCTGAAAATTATGACTTATGCCTAAACACCAGCAAACTCGGCATCGATCGATGTGTGGAACTGATCAGTGATGCGGTGAAATAGCCGGATTCGAAAGAGAATGTAAAAGCATTCGGGTATGTATCATTTGTACGAAGATACATACTTGAATGCTTTTTTATAATGTTTTTGTTGACAATCGTAGCATCCTACTATATAATGGTAGCATCCTACGAAAGAGGCAGAGGAGGTGGAACATGAAATTAGATAAATCAGCAATCCTGATTAAAAAGGCATCTCTTGAATTTGACAAAATATCCAATGCGGTTCTGGAAGAATATTCTGACCACGGCGCAATACAAGGTTATGAAGTATCTCTACGAAGAGGCGGAGAACGGAGTCCGCATCGTTGATCTGGAAAAATATTATTCCATGTCACATCCGACTACCATTGGGATTGTGCAGAATCTCGAAAAGAAAGGATTTGCGACCTATCAGGATAATCCGAATCATGCGAGAAGCCGCTATATTGTTCCAACAAACGAAGCGATGCAAAGAAAAGAGGAACTGGAAGCGGTTGGGGGGAAACTGGAGGAGGAACTCACAAAGAGATTGTCTGTAAAGGAACGACAGGAACTTGTGAGACTTTTGAAAAAAATGATGGGAATAAGTGAGGAATAAGCTTATGGGAAATGCAAGTTTTAAGGTAGATACGGAAAAATGTATCGGGTGTGGGATGTGTCTCAATGTATGTCCCGGTAATATGGTTGGCGGAGATGTTTTGAGGCTTGAGGACGGAGGCCCCGTGATGGTCGATCAGACAAAGTTTGGCTGGCAGGGCTGTTGGAAGTGTCAACATTGCCTGGCGATATGTCCGACAGGAGCCATTTCTGTTCTAGGTGTAACACCGGATGAAGTTTCAAAAAAAACCGATCCGGCGATTGGGGATGAGCTTTCCAAACTGATGAAGTATCGTCGGTCGTGCAGGGATTTCAAGAAAGAGGACGTAGATGCCGCTACGATTGATGCGATTCTGGAAGCGGTCAGTGCAGTTCCGACCGGGGGCAATAATCAGAGATTGGAATTTACGGCAGTCTATTCCAGAGAAGCAATGAAGAAAGTGTACGGTGCGCTATTTGGAAATGGCAGACAACTGAGTTTTCTGGAAGAGGAAGACGAGGATGATCTGAGCGCTATGAGAATATATGATGCGCCACATCTGTTTATCGCGCACAAGGAGATCGGAGACAGATTCCGGGACGGGGATGTTGTGGAGATCAATCTGGCAACCGCATATTTTGAACTTCTTGCCAACGCGTATGGACTTGGCACGGTCATTTCAACCTATTCGGCCGAATTGTTGTCAAAGAACAAAGAAGCTATGAGAATATTGGAAATTCCGGAAAATCATCGCTTTATGACGGTGGTTGGCTTCGGGTATCCGAAATACGAATACGCCAGAGGCATCCGGAAAAGCAGACGGACGCATAAGATTTAAGTAACTGCAGAATATTCAGGAGGTAGAGGTATGAAGATAATTACTTTGGAGGAACACTATACAGACAAACGGATCATGGATTGGAACAATCAGTTTGCGAAAAAACAGGAACCTGCATCACCGGAGCAGGCGGAGGCGATGAAATTTATGATGGCGCATGCATTTCCGGGCGACGAGCTCTTAGACTTTGACAAGAGACTTGCGTTTATGGATGAGAATAAAATCGACATGCAGGTGCTTTCCCTGACATCCCCTGTATCCGATCTGGTTCCGGCACAGGAAGCGGTTGAAATATGCCGTCTTGCCAATGACATCACGAAACAGCACATGGACGAACACCCGGATCGCTTTGCGGGATTTGCAACGCTTCCGATGGCTGATCCAAAGGCAGCCGCCGGGGAACTTGAGCGATGCGTGAAGGAACTTGGCTTTTGCGGAGTGCTTTTAGCCGGCAGATACAAAGGGCGTTTTTACAATGAGGAAGAGTTCTTCCCGATCTTTGAAAAAGCTGCCGAATTGGATGTTCCGGTCTACTTTCATCCGGCCGGTATTCCGATGGAAGTGCAGGAGGCTTACTATATGTCCGATGCCTATTCCTTTATCGTAGGCGCAGAGCTTGCCTCGGCCGGATTTGGATGGCATGTGGAAGTAGGCATTCAGATTGTGCGGCTTATTCTCTCCGGCATTTTTGACAGATTGCCAAACTTAAAGTTCATCTCCGGACACTGGGGAGAGACGATTCCTGCCTTTTTGGAGCGGATGGATTCCATTCTCACTCGGGAGATCACAGGGTTGAAAAAACAGATTTCCGAATATTATAAGGAGCATGTATATCTGACGCCGAGCGGGATTCTTTCGAATGATCAACTGGAGTATCTCGCAAAACTGATGGGAGCGGATCACATTCTCTACGCTGTGGATTATCCTTATGTGAAGCCGGACCATATCTATGAGTTTCTTGCAGGGAGTCATCTGACGGAAGAACAGAAGGAATTGATCGCGCATGGGAATGCGGAGCGACTTTTACACCTGGTATAGTGGCAGGCTGTCCGAAAACCTCGCTTGCACAATCTGCCGGTGGTGTTTCACGCTGTAAATGCTGGAAAACACGTTAGGAGGTGTATGATTATGAAATCAGAAACACTTTATACCATCGTACAGGTTATCCGGACCTTGTTACCGGTCTTTGCGGCCATTGGTACGATAACTTCTATTATCGGATTTTGGAAGATGTTTCAGAAATGGAATAAGCCGGGAGCCTTGTCATTGCTTCCTTTTGCACGGGGCTGGATCTTCGGGAAAGACAGTCCGCAAAAGCCAAGACTCATCTATGCGCTGTCCGATGGTCTTATCGTGGTATTGACACCTGTTTTTTATTACATCAGGGCGTATGGAGAGGTTCAGGAAGTGACGGTAGGAGGCCATTTGTTTTATGTGGACAAGACGATGTTGATCATTACGGCAATCTGGGCTGTCTGTGAGGTGGCCAGATTTTTAAGTTCCGTTCACATTTCAGCCAATCTGTGTAAAAAGAATAAACGCGGAAAAGGATGGATTGCTTCATGGGTGTTGATGCCGAAGCTTTCTAAGATTATTTGGGGATTTTCCGGAAAATATTTAACTGAAAATAAAGGAGGAGATCAAAAATGAAGACAATTATCATTACAGGAGCAAATTCAGGACTTGGATTTGAAACGGCAAAGAAGGTAGCAAAGAATAAGGATTACAAGGTGATTCTCGCCTGCCGTAATATGGAGAAAGCTGAGCAGGCAAAGGAAAAGATCACGGGAGAGACGGGAAATGACAACATCACCACAATGCAGCTTGATACATCATCACTTGCATCGGTTCGTGCTTTTTCCGAAAAGATTGCCGCATCGGGAGAAACGGTGGATGCATTGGTGAATAATGCCGGTATAACGGCGATGGGCAATACCGGTACGACAGAGGAAGGATTTGAACTTGTCTTTGCGACCAATTATCTGGGACATTTTCTGCTGATTCAATCACTTTTGCCGCACATGGCGGGGGATGGCAGAATCATAAATGTATCCTCAGATATGCACAATCCGCCGGGAGGAGGTATGTCATGGCCGGGTGTGGAAGCCATAGCCCATCCCGCAGAGGACGACCGTAAAAAATATTCTTATTCCAAACTCTGCATGATCTATCTGACACATGAACTGAGTCGTAAACTTCAAAAAGAGGGAAGTCACATCACCGTAAATTCCTTCAATCCGGGCTTTATGGCAGATACGAATTTCTCCAAGGGCGGTGGCAAAGCGAGAGAACTCGTGGTTAAGACCACCATGCCGGACCGATATGGAAAGCTGGAGACGTCTTCGGATGCCCTTGCGCAGCTTGTAACGGAAGAGAAGTTCCAGACCGTGACCGGGGAATATTTTGACCGCAGCACGAATACGGCAAAATCTTCGGAACTTTCTTATAACGATGAAAATGAAAAGGAACTGTGGAACAAGAGCATGGAGTA
>CAJOMI010000162.1 GCA_905235545.1 uncultured Lachnospiraceae bacterium
CAGAATTTTTCAAACCAATCATAGCCAAATCTGATAAATCTGTCTTTATGTGTAACTATGATAGTTTTAATTTTTTGTTCCATTACTTCATCTAATAGCTGATTCCACTTTTTACGGTTATAATTTAGACCACTTCCGTATTCTTCAATACATTGGTCTACAATGATTCCTTTAGCGTTGCAGAACTGTCGTAAAAATATGACTTGGTTCTGCAAATCGTCTCTTTGGCTTCTTGTAGATACTCTGGCATAGATAACAATCTGGCGATTATCATTTTCTGTATTTATGCCTTTGAACTGAAGATATTGGTCGTAAGTGTAATAACGCCTATCAGTTGGAGTTCGGTTTGCCTTTAGGATACCTTCTCTATCCCAGCGTTGTAATGTCTTAACGGACACGCCTAATAGTTCAGCAAAATCTTTTATAATTTGTGATATTCGATGTGTTCATAACATTTTACTCCTTTGAGTACATTTTAACACATTTAATCACATTAGTTAATATATTGGTCGCTTAAGATTCCTCCTTATTTTATCAACTGCGCTAATTAATATGCAGTTACCCTGTCCAGCACTCATCCGGAACGAGCCTTAAGTTCTGCTAAACAGTTTATCCTCGTCAAGTATTATGCAATTGCCTGTTCAGTAATTTACCCTCATCAGGTATTATGCAGTTGGATGTTCATCAAATATCCAGAACCGCATCCTTGCTGTTGTTGATGATGTATTCTCTTCTCGGCGCAACTTCGGTTCCCATCAAAATTCCGGTAATCGAGTTCGCCTCAGCCGAACTTCCGATGGAAACCTGTTTTAACATTCTGGTCTCCGGATTCATGGTCGTCTCATATAACTGCTCCGCATCCATCTCACCAAGTCCCTTGTAGCGCTGGATCTCAAATCCGGCTTTGTGTGTCTTGCGGTATCTTGTAAGTTCTTCATCCGAATACAGATAGGTCTGATTCTTCTTACTGCCCACACGATAAAGAGGCGGATTCGCAATATAGACATGTCCCTCTGTGATCAGATCCGGCATAAATCGATATAAAAATGTCAGCATAAGCGTAGCAATATGTGCGCCGTCCACATCGGCATCCGTCATAATAATGATCTTATCGTATCGAAGTTTACTGATATCAAAATCGTTGCCGTATCCCTGTGAAAATCCACAGCCGAATGCGTTGATCATCGCCTTGATCTCGGCATTTTCCAACACCTTTCCAATGGGTGCTTTCTCGACATTTAAAATCTTGCCACGGAGAGGAAGGATCGCCTGTGTCTTGCGGTTTCTTGCCGTCTTTGCCGTACCGCCCGCAGAATCTCCCTCTACTATGTAGATCTCACAGATGGAAGCGTCATTGGACTCCTGTTTGGCCAATTTGCCGTTGCCTTCAAAGGAGAATTTGTTTAAGTTGATCTTGGACTTCTCCAAGGCTTTTTTCTTGGAGAGAGCAAGTGCCCGGTCCGCAATATCTTTCAGCACCTCGTAGTTTCGATCGAAATAGACCGTGAGTTGTTCTTTAACAATATCGTCCATCACCTTCGTGACATCCTGATTGGATAACTTTGTCTTTGTCTGTCCTTCAAACTGGGGATCCGGATGCTTGATGGAAACAATCGCCTGCATGCCGGCCCTGACATCAGCTCCGCTTAAGCTGCTGTCCTTTTCCTTTAACAGTCCAAGTTCATTTCTCGCATAATTGTTGATCAGTCTGGCATATGCATTCTTGAATCCGGTAATATGTGTACCGCCTTCCGGATTGGTGATATTGTTGGTAAAACCGATGATATTCTCATCGCCGTCCTCTGTCATCAAAAAAGCGGCAACGACTTCGATGCCGTCTTTCTCGCCCTGAAATTCGACAACCGGAGAAGTCCGTGTAAGCCCATTGGAGAGATCTTCCACAAATGCCTTGATTCCTCCCGGCTGGTGGAATACGATCGGTTCCCTGTGATCTCTCTTATTCTCAAACGTGATGGTAAGTTCCGGATTGAGATAGGCTGTCTCTTTCAAGCGCTGGCGGATCGCATCTGCCTTGAACTTCACTGTCTCAAATATGCTGTCATCCGGATAGATCGTAACACTGGTTCCGGTCCGCTTCTCACGAATCCTGGTCTTCGGCAGATTGCCATCCACCAATTCCATGGTAGGATTGCCATATTCATAACTGTCATGATAGCAATAACCGTCCCGATATACATCCACGATCAATTTCTTTGACAGCGCATTCACAACAGCCGAACCTACGCCATGCAGACCTCCGCTGATCTTATAGACCGAATCGTTGAACTTACCTCCCGAATGCAGTATCGTGTAGATCACTCTCTCTGCCGGAATCCCCTCTGTCTCATGGATATCCACAGGAACGCCCCGTCCGTCATCTATGATCGTGGCGGAACCGTCTTCGTTGATACTGACATAGATATTCATACAAAATCCGGCCAAATGCTCATCCACTGCATTGTCAATCATCTCCTGTACCAGATGATTGAGTCCGGATCTTCCCGTATTACCGATATACATACCCGGGCGCTTGCGCACCGGCTCCAATCCCTTCAAAACCGTAATATCTTTTGCACTGTATGCCATGTTGATAAACCCTTTCTTCTTTGTTCGAATATATGTTCTATTATACTTGAAACAAACAAAAATAACAAGTTATTTATGAAATAAAACAAAAACTCCCCCTGATGAATCCCTTTATGTAAAGTTTTTCGTCAGGGAGAGTCCGGCATTGGGATAACCTTTTAATCAATCATTATTTTTTATCATCGTCATCTTTTCCACCGTGATCACTGATATATCCTGCAATGGCTGCAAATACGGCAATCGCAAATAAAATCACAACCAATACATTCATAAAATTCATAATCATTTCCTCCTGTAATTCGAATAATCCACACAAAATCAACCGGTCAGATTTGATATTGTCATTTCGCCTGTCGGCTCCATGTTTTATTTGCAAAAGTGTTGATTTTTCGTACAAGCACGAAATCAGCACCTTTGCACATTTTATCATGTCCTTTAATCATATAAGGATGCATGAAATCTGACTTTTCTGTAAATTTTGTATATGATCATAACGAACATGGAAATAATCATGTATGCGCAGCTGAGCAAACTGATTCCGCCGCCCAATATTACAACCAGCCATTTAAAAATATTATTCATAGCTCTATCACTCCTTCTGATCAAATAATCATAAATCCGAATGAAACTACATTAGAAAATGCATTTTCAATCATTTATCAGATACATAAAGAAATGATGAAAGCGAATAAATCTGCATTCAAAAAACAAGTCAGCAGTTATGCCCGGTTCGCTGTCCATAAAAAATCATATGAAATTATTAGAAATATCCACCTTCATCATCAGAGTGAAAGACGTTTCCTTCCATCCTTATTGTGGATATATGTGATCAAAAGCATTCTGCGACGTATGAAAAGATATAAGTAAAAGCCATAGATAACATGTATAAATCGAAAAACTCCCAGGATAAGAAGCAGAATGAAGAGCAACAGCTTGGCATTTTGGCCATATTTTCTGGAACGATTGTTATGATGCATTCCCTTGACGGAAACAAGCGCAAGTGTATTATCCTGAAGTTTAAGCGTCTCAATGTTGTCACTGTTCGTAAATACCTGTCGTGTAATATGCTGACCTGAATTTGACCGAAATACAATCCGGGAATTCTCGTCCATTCCCAATCCCGGTACGGTGACCAGAAAAGAAATCAGGGTAACATATATTATGAAATTATGGATTCCGTTTTTCCTTCCAAACTGTGACATCCTCTTTCTCCTGCATATTGTTATTTTATCTTATTGGAGTAGGCTTCCTCTTCTATAAGAGGTGACTATAGAAACAAATATATCTCAGCAGGATATTCCTGCCAGATATCCGGTCGACCATGCAATCTGCAAATTAAATCCTCCGGTCAGTGCATCCAGATCCAGCACCTCTCCGGCAAAATAAAGCCCCCGGACAAGTTTTGACTCCATCGTCCCAGGATCAATCTCTTTCACATTGACCCTCCTTTGGTGATAATGGCCTCATCCCATCCGCGAAGTCCGGTGATCGTAAACGGAAGATGCTTGATAGTATGTCCGAGAATATGTCGTTCTTCCTTTGTCAGTTCGTTGATCTTTTTATCGCCATCCAATCCGCTTTTATCGAGAACAACCGGTATCAGAGAGCGCAGCAATAGTTTATCCAGGCTGTTTTTTAACTGTTTATTTTGAAACGACTGAAAATCCTTCAGCAGACGGTCATCCAATGTCTTTTCATCCAGGGCGGGTTTCAGGTCGATCTCCAATGTAAGCTGCTTGTCCAGATATTTGTGAAT
>CAJOMI010000163.1 GCA_905235545.1 uncultured Lachnospiraceae bacterium
TACTTCATTGTAAAAAGCTTCAAAACAAGTATTCAGATCGTGCAGATTCATGTTGTAATTCTGAAAAGAAGTAAAATCCTCCCAATCATATACAATCGGAAAATCCAGTTCTTCTCCGTTCAAAATTCCCATCATATAAGCCACGTTAGATTTTATTTCTTCCAAGCTGCTCTCTTCGGCATGCCAGTAGATCCCGACCTTCAACCCTGCCGCCTTGGCGTTTCGGATATTCGTCTGATAATATTTATCTTCATATTGACTGCCGTCATCATATCCGCCAATCCGGATAATCACGAATTCGCATCCTGCATTTTTCACCTGTTCAAAATCAATATTCTCCTGCCATCTGGAAACATCAATCCCCAAGACGGTATTGTCTGTTTTGTAATTGGATGAAAACGTACTGAAATCTTCCTTTGGTCTCCCCTCCGACTGTGTGAATTCCGAAACAACATGAACATTCATATTCTCAACTTTGGAATGTCCTGCTTCATCTGTCAATGTCAGGGTAAGCGGATAAGTACAGAGGTATCTACCTCTCCTGTCACCGTAAGCGATGGATTCCGATCCACATCATCGCCATATCCGACGTAATCATTCACATCAAATGTATCTCCCTGTCTAACCTCGACATTTTCGGAAAAAATCAGAAAGACCGGCGCATCCCGATCATCTTCTACTGTCAATTCTTCGGTGGTCATTTCCGTAACCGCCTCTGTCGTCAACTCTGTCGTTGCTTCCGTAGTTGTTGACTCCGTAGTTATCGCCTCTGTAATCTTCTCTGTTGTTGCCTCCGTGGTTGTTTCACTCACTATTTCAGTTTGTTCTTCCGTCACTTTTGCGTTGTCATTTTCTTTTATAATAGAAATCGTTCCCTTGATGCTCGCCACCAATACCACAACGGTCAAAAAGACTACTACTATTTTAATGATTATATCTTTCACATTTACACCTCTGTTTTCGCATTATGACGGCCCGTGCAAGCACAGCCGTCGCAATGCTCATTTTATCACGTCGACTGTCGTCTCCGTGTGTTTTTCGCATTATGACGGCCCGTGCAAGCACGGCCGTCGCAATGCTCATTTTATCACATCTTTATTGAGTAATCTATCCTTTTTCACTTTTCTTTTCTGTGGTATAATGGGACTGTTACAATTCAACCATTAACCAATACACAGGTTTCGGGTGTGGTATCGTCCGGCTAACCACAAAACTTTAACATAAAAACTGTAAATTGAAGTTTTGCAATCACCTAATATAATGATCAAAAAAGGAGAATCAGACATGGAAATCGAACGTAAATTTTTGATTGATAAAAAGAATTTACCTGACAATACGGAAAGCTATCCACACAATGAATTGGAACAAGCCTATATCATCACAGAGCCTGTTCTGCGTATTCGCAAAAAAGATGATGCGTATATCCTCACATATAAGGGAGCCGGATTTATGAAGAGGGAAGAAGTCGAATTTCCGCTTACAAAAGAAGCCTATACAAAATTACTTACCAAAACCGAGGGTAATATCATCACAAAAACAAGGTATAAAATACCGGAGAAAGGTGGTCTCACCATAGAGCTTGATTGTTTTCACGGTCTGTTTGAGGGATTGTTTATCGCAGAGGTAGAATTTACATCCGAAAAGGCTGCACTTACTTATACACCGCCTATATGGTTCGGAAAAGAAGTAACAAACGAGTCAACTTTCCACAATTCCACGTTGAGCAAAATGCATCCTGAGGACATCCCCTCACTGCTTAAGCCACTACAGGGGGATTAATCCTCCCGCAGTGGCATCTCCATGATCATCAACGCACGATTCATGAAAACAACAGTTACAATCATACGAAATGCACTGCCAGCCAAAAGCAACATATCGGATCCCAGGCAATAGGTAACAGCCACCACAATCGCTCCAAGTGATTGGGCAAGCAGCGCTAATTTATATATTGCACCGAAGTTTTCGTGCATAGACAGTGCTTTTACCATAACATACATAAACGCTCCATACAGCAATGCACTTAATAAAAACTTTGCGAATACAAAGCCATACATTATGATAAACGCTACAAACAGTATGACATAAATGACAGGTGCCATGTCTGCTAATATTTCATTATTGAGCGTAATGGATTTGTACAGATCAAACGGATAATCCTGTACCATACCATTGACTCCGGTTATATTATTATATACAATCATATTGGTCTTGCTGACCAGCATGACCTGCATCATATTCTCCGGTACATCATCCTTCGTATACTTTTCAACACCGGTATCTACAACATAATAAAATCCTGCACTGTCGTCCCGCTCTTTTATCGTCTTATCCAAAAAGAATTTTCCATCCTGAAACGAAAAATCAGGAATTTGCTGCAGAAAAATATTTTTAATTCCACCCATTCCGGCGATTGCCCCAAGCATCGGTATTGCATACTGTACAACGGATATCAGCAGCATCAACAGACAAAGATAACCTATAAGCTTACCTGTTTTCTGTTTCAAAAGATTTTTGTAATCTTTCGGATGAAACAACGCTGTTATAAAAAAATCCGTCATACTCATTTTTTTTGATTCTTCTCTTTCATTCATCGAATAACCCGAATATTGATTGTCCATTCTTCTCTCCTTGATATCATACAAGTCATAAAGTGATAACTTCACGATCCTTCAACGAATCAATTCATAATGCAGAAGCGCTTCCCTGATTCCATTTTCCTTGATATGCCTTGTCTTATATTCTGCCACGTCAAAGACAGCCTCCACAGAATTTCCCATAGCAACAGAATGTGGTACATATTTTAACATTTCCAAATCATTTATGGAATCTCCAAATGCATAACAATCAGAAAGCGACGCCCCAAGATATTCCATCATGTACTGAATTCCGGTTGCTTTGCTAAACCCCTTCGGAACCAGTTCATATACCTGTTCGGAATGCGGAATCACCGTAAAATCTTTTCCAAATTCCTGTTCCAATACACGGACTTCGCTATCCGGCATCCGGACCGTTGTAAACTTATCAAAGATAAATTCCGGATGACTGCTCGACTCAATCGGATAATCTGAATTTCTGGAAAAATATTCATAGATATATTCCATAAATCCTCCCTTCCCATAATCTCCTTCAATAAAGAGTCTGTCCTTACCTTCGAATACGGTCTGGAAATGATTGTCCCTTAGAATCTTTGCATAATGCAGGCACTGCTCTTTGGAAAGTCTGTTGTGAAAGAGCGTTTGGCCTTCATATTCGATGTAGGTTCCGCATCCACACACCAGACCATCAAATCCAAATTCCAGCAAATGCCTGTCAATCGCCGTCTTTACTCTTCCGGTATTGATAAAAATCTTATGTCCATTTTCCTTTGCCTGATATAAGGCTTCTTTTGTACTTTCCGGCATTTCATGCCTGTCATCCAATGTGATCAGTGTGCCGTCAACATCAAAAAATAAAAGTTCAGACATGAATTCTCCCTCTGATTCTACATCTGCTTTAACAGGTTCACCATTTCGATTGCACCAAGTGCACAATCATATCCCTTATTGCCTGCCTTGGTTCCGGCACGCTCGATGGCCTGCTCGATGTTCTCCGTTGTAACGATTCCGAACATAACAGGAACTCCGGCATTTAAAGAAACCTGTGCAATTCCCTTGGACACCTCATTACAAACGTAATCGTAATGGCTTGTCGCTCCGCGGATTACCGTACCCAGACAGATCACCGCATCATACTTTCCGGACTCAGCCATCTTCTTTGCAGCGACCGGAATCTCAAATGCGCCCGGTACCCATGCCAGAGTAATATTATCTTCCGGAATGTCATGACGGGTCAATCCGTCCATCGCTCCACCAATCAGTTTTGACACAATAAACTCGTTAAATCTTGCGGCAACAATGCCTATCTTCATATCATTTGCTACTAATTTTCCTTCTAATGTTTTCATAGTCTTTTTTCCTTTCTTATCTTCATCTTCCATATGTTGGGGGCAAAAGGTATTTTGCCCCCAACTGATGCCTACGCACGACTACATTGCTACGCAATTCTCGTCGTGCTAAAAACATTCGCAATCCGCATATTTACTACGTGCTCATGTTTTAGCGGTCCTCATATAAAAATGTGCATTTGTGCAAGCACAAGCACATTTTTACCTTTTGACCTTGGCATCATCTTATTTGTTTAAAACATGTTTGCAATATTTTGTACATCCGCAATTAGGACAAGTTAATTTTCTTTTGGTAATCGTATGTGGTCCCATAACATAGGATTTCATATCCGGAACAAATCGCTCCTGGCATTCAGGACATTCAAAGGCTCCTGCTTCACGATCCAACACACATGCAATGGCAATTCCCATTACTATAATGACCAATCCAATTCCTATAAATAACCCTCTTGTCCATACCTGCATTTCAAACATTCCCGCAACAACAAATAAAGGTAATGCTGCGACAATAACCAAACCAGCAACCAATGCTGACATTATGATCTTCTTTTTACTCTCTTGAGCTTCTTGTACTAAATTCACCATATTTTCCTCCGCTTTCTTTTTGTAATCCGCTTCCTGCAATCTTTCGCCTGATAAAAGTTCATTCACTGTAATATCTAATTCATTGCAGAGCGGAAGTAACAATGATACTTCAGGGAAACCATTTCCCCGTTCCCATTTTGAGATTGTTTTATCGCTGATACCAAGTTTATCTGCCAATACACGTTGTGTGTAATTTTTTGATTTTCTTTCTCCGGCGATAAATTTACCTATCTTAATTTGATCCATAGGTATTTGTCCTCCTTTCTGAGTTCATTGTATAAATTCTCTCTGCATTTTTACACCCACGGAACGTAGAATATGGTGAATTTAAGCGGTTTCTACGCTCCGTAGAGACTGATCGCACAAGTCATGTGGTCTTTCAATTACTCTCATTTTTTGTCAGAACTATCATATAATTTTCGTGACATTTTTTCAAGTTCTTTTGTCAACACCTCAATAGTGAATCGATGATTCTTATTCTCCGCAATCCTGTTATTGAGTCCCGCTCTGTTTTTTGATATACTAACAATCGATAACAAGTTTGAGGTGATACTTATGACAAAAAATGAAATGATTCCTAAGAATAAATTTTATAGAACTCTGACAAGTCTTGCACTTCCAATCGCATTTCAGAGTCTGATGCTTGCATTAGTTGCTGCCGGTGACGCATTTATGCTTGGAAAAGTGGATCAAAATCAAATGACAGCGGTATCTTTGGCCACTCAGATTCAATTTATCCAGAACATGCTTCTTGCGGCAGCTACAACAGCAGGCGCCATTCTCGGTGCACAGTATTGGGGCAAAGGTGACAAGCGGACATTA
>CAJOMI010000164.1 GCA_905235545.1 uncultured Lachnospiraceae bacterium
ACCTTTAGGGAGCTCTATTAAAGTTACCCTTTTTTACCATCGATATGAAAAAGAAATTTTTTGCTAATTTATACTTGACTTTTCATAGCTGGTCTCCCTGCATCTTGCCCTCTATTCCAACACGAACACGCCGGGGTCATCATCTTCTTCTCTCCATTTAAATCCTTCCGGCCATTCCTCAGATTCCATGACCTGAATGGAATACAGTCCGATTTTATCCGGCTCCCTGTCTTCCCGTGAAAGAATGGTAAGCATTATTTCATAAGGCTTATCGTCCTTTGTTAAATGATAGTGTGCATATAGAACATACCAGCCGACTCCATAATCACTTCCCTGACTTGTACTGACTGTCACTTCATATTCCCCATCGTATCCCGGATAATAATCCATTAACTCTTCTATCTTCCCGTCCAAATCCTCGCTGTTTTCCAACGCATACTTGGAAAACAGTTCTTTGACACTCTCCACATCCCGTTTCTCCAAAGCCTCTATCAAGGAATCCATTACAACATTTGCATTTTCCTTATCCGATTGACTTTTCTTCATCATATATTCGCCTCGACTGGAAGCCACGGTACAACCTGTCATTATTCCAATCAATAAGCAACATACGATACCTGTTATTAGTTTTTTACTTTCTTTTTTCATAATATTTTTATCCTTTAATGAAAAAATGTGTCAGCCAATACAACTATCGGTTAGCGTTCGTACGAGGCAACGCCAACACACTTATTGACTAACACCTTTCTTTTTCAAGATGTGCTGTGATAACCGGTGTATACTGAATACTATCGCATCTACAGTTTCATCATATTCACATAATTGTTATTATATAGCGAAGCTATCAAAAACCTTATTTATTCTATCATAAAACGTCCGGTTCGACAAGACGAATTTCATGTATTGAGACCCGCGATTTTTATGTATTGTTACAGTTCAGCCACCAATGTCAGTAAGTTAAAGAATTGCCAATACACAGTTGCGGGACATGATATATGTATTATCATGTCCCGCAACGTCTGACTTTCATCTTTCTGCTCTTTCTTACTCAACCGTCTTTCTCTTCTTTGCGATGCAACCGATCACCAATCCGATCAGTGATATGATCGCTCCGACAAGCAGCATATTCCAATCCGGAGAATTTACATGATCAAATTTAAAATTATTTGCCATACTGAATGTACCGTATTCCGCAAGCATATACATGATCCCCAGGATTGGAGCAACCATCCATTTCCGTCTTCCCCAATAAGCACCTCTTCCAATGATAAGGGATACGATAAATGTCGTCACCGGCAAAATGAGCCACAGATACATAAGGCTATACCCAAACGCATCATCCGAACTTGTAAAGAACCAGAAAACAATCATTGCAATTGACCAAATTGTCAGATACGAAAGAACTACCATAATCATTGATTTTTTCCTGTTGCTTTTCACAACATTGGTACTCTCTTCAAGATATTCATAATAATCATTCATAGGCTTCTCTCCTTTTAACAGATAGTCCAGAGTAACATCATAATAGTCACTCATCTTAATGACACTGATAATATCCGGATACGATTTTTCATTTTCCCAGTTTGAAATAGTCTGTCTGCTGACACTCAACAACTCTGCTGCCTGTTCCTGTGTCAGTCCTTTTTCATTTCTGGCGTTTCTGATCTTATTCCCGATATCAATCTCCATCACTATTTCCTCCTTTCTGTCCGAATGATATAAAACCGCAAAGAAGAGGTCTACCAAATTCCTTTTACACTGTCTGATTTGCCTGACAAAATCCTTTTACACCGGCGTCAGGACCCGCTTTTTGCGTTATAGGTTTTTCCTCTGGAAGTTGATCATTTTAAATGCTTGCAGTAATGCCCAACTTGACACTTATCTTGTCCGATAATATTTCATGGAAATTCCAACCTAATTAATCAATCACAAATTAATTCATATTTATTTTTCGATTTTTTTATTTGATGATACTTTTTCCCAATATGATTTTCTATTGATTCTGTAGACGGACTATCCAATTTGCATCCCAAATAATAATCTTGTATTTTCGATGGTATAGAAATGTAATCGTTTTCAAATTCCTGTTTCATTAAGACATATCTAAACTCATCTTCATGCTTCCATCCTTCATATTTTGTAAAAACACATTTTATAACATATTCCCAAATATTGTCCACCGGGTCACCTTGTTTATATTCATATTTCGGTTTATCATCATAGTATGAAACATTTCCATATACACATATAGCATTTTTGGGGGGCTTTTTATCTTGAAAACACTCTTCAATTGAACTAACTATATCTTCGCTGTTATATTGACAACAAACTCCATTACCCCCATCGCAATAATATCCCCACATTAAGATATCATTCGCCTTCTTTCCGGTACAAAATACTCTAAATCTTTCTTTTAAATTATTTACTTGCCCATACATTCTTCTCGTTGTTTTCTCTATCGTTTCGATAGTTTTGGGATTAGTTGCTTCCCTCATGTCCTCTTTATCATCTTTATTTCCCTCATCTATGATAGCTCTAATAACTTCTTCCAAATTATCTTTTGCATTCCCCGATTTGTCATCTTTTGTCACGACAATATTCAAATCCATTTTCTTCAGCACTGCTTCGATATCTCTTTTCTTAACGCTGGTAGAGCCGCAACCACTGTATTTTATACTATTAAACGCATTCCATAATAAACATTTTATCGAATCTAAATCAGGCAATTCACAATCACAATCAAAAGGATCATTAAAGGTTATAGGATTAGAAAATACCAACATACCATCCAGAAACTGTTCAAAATATTGTCCCAATTTCATATTTCCTTCTTTATCTTTTTCCCCTGCAAATTGTTTGTATTTAAATACTTCATCTTCTTTCGGCTTTTCGGAAATAAATAAATTATCATATTTTCCCCAGTAGTCAAAAAAATGTTCCATCATGTATCCATATACATCTTCTCTGTATTTTTTATACTCTTCTATAAAACCCGGCGAAAACAACTTGTATTCATGCTCCCAGTGTGCAGTTTCTCTATTTTTCGATCTGTAAACACATCCCGGCTCTGAAGATTGTTTTGGCGTTTCAAATAAGTAAATGTACTTCTCACAATTGTCAATAATTCCCTTAAACTTATTTATCTCTACATATTCCTTAAATTTGACATCTTCATGCGTTTCCAAAAAAATAGCAATTAAACATTGATTTTGAAATTTTTTAGCATCTTCTTTTTTTAAATAGAAAACATTGTCCTTCTTGTTGTCCTTCTTGTTGTCCATCTTATTTTTCATCTCCTGTATATTTTATATCTATTGTCCTCTGTACCTTGGCTAACTGTTAATGTGATCTCAATGTTCTCTCCTCCTATTCTTCCTCATTTTCTTTCTAATCTTCAGTACCTGCACTGGAATGATGTCAAGCCTTCGCAATTTGGTTAATCAATAAGCAAACCGTCTCCACATGTGTCGTGTCCGTCTTTGGAACACATATTTGATACGTCGTCCTCGCAAAAAGAACACATATCATCGTTGTATTTTATTGTAATATCCGACAGACAGCTTCACTACATATCTGCCAGACTGGTTACCTTACATTGCTTTCTTGATAAATGATTTATACCGGTTCT
>CAJOMI010000165.1 GCA_905235545.1 uncultured Lachnospiraceae bacterium
TTGTGAGTATGTGAACAAGAGAATTCCGGTGATCGCAGGTACCGGATCAAACTGCACGGAGACAGCGATCAAACTTTCCAAAGAAGCACAGGAAGTGGGCGCAGATGCGCTGCTTGTGGTAACACCATATTACAACAAGGCGACACAGAATGGTTTGATCAAACATTTCACCATGATCGCAGAGGCTGTTGATATTCCGATCATCATGTACAATGTTCCGAGCAGAACCGGATGTAACATTCAGCCGGCGACCGCTGCGAAACTTGCAAAAGAAGTGAAGAATATCGTAGCGATCAAAGAGGCTTCCGGCAATATCTCCCAGGTTGCCAAACTGGCAAAGCTTGCAGATGGCGCAATTGATATCTATTCCGGCAACGACGATCAGGTGGTTCCGATCCTGTCACTTGGCGGTAAGGGTGTGATCTCTGTTACGGCTAATATTATTCCGGAGGATACGCATGATATGGTTGCCAGATATTTAGATGGCGATGTGGCAGGTTCTCTTGCGCTTCAGTTGAAGGCACTCGATCTTTGCGATGCCATGTTCTGTGAGGTGAACCCGATTCCGGTCAAGAAGGCAGTGGAACTTGCGGGTCTTTGCAACGGCTATGTGAGAATGCCGATGACGGAGCCGGAACCGGCCAGCGTGGAGAAGATCAAAAAGGCGATGACCGATTACGGAATTGAAATCAAGGCGTAACTATGAAACATAGCCGAATCGATACATCAAGGTATAATATCAATTTATGGTAATACTTGAAAACACATGGAGGAAATTACGAATATGGTACGAATGATTATGCATGGCTGCAATGGTCATATGGGTCAGGTGATCACCGGTCTGGCTGCCCGGGATGACGGCATTGAGATTGTTGCAGGCATTGATATTGTAGATAACAGAGAGAATGGTTATCCGGTTTTTACCAATATCGCAGACTGTGATGTGGAAGCGGATGTGATCGTGGATTTTGCTGTGGCAGTTGCAGTGGATCCTTTACTGGCTTACAGCAAAGAGAAGAAGGTTCCGGTGGTGCTTTGTACGACGGGACTCAGTGAGGAACAGCTTGCCAATGTAGAGAAAACGAGCAGAGAAGTTGCAATTCTTCGATCTGCCAATATGTCGCTTGGCGTGAATACTCTGATCAAATTGTTAAAGGATGCGGCAAAGGTATTCGGACCGGCAGGCTATGATATTGAAGTGGTGGAGAAACATCATCGGCTGAAGGTCGATGCACCGAGCGGAACTGCACTTGCACTGGCGGATTCCGTAAATGAAGCTCTGGGCAACGAGTATGAATATGTCTATGACAGAAGCCAGAGAAGAGAGAAGAGACCGGATAAGGAGATCGGCATCTCGGCAGTCCGGGGCGGAACGATCGTCGGGGTACATGATGTGATCTTTGCCGGACCTGACGAGGTGATCACGTTCAATCATACGGCTTATTCGAAGTCAGTATTCGCAAAGGGTGCTTTGGAAGCTGCCAAGTTCTTGGCCGGTAAGCCGGCCGGCATGTATGATATGGCAGATGTGATCGCGGCAAAATAGTAAATTCAACAGGGAAAGAATCCCGTTTGAGAGTGAGAAAAGAAAGCCTCAGATGTACAGGATAGTCTGTTCATTTGAGGCTTTTTTACATTCTATAATTCATATCGCAGAATCTCACAGTTGCGAATTCCGAATTTGGCATACTCGTCGTTACTCATGTCATAGAAGTATGATTGCATGACGCGGGCGATTCCGTTGTGTGCCACCAAAAGATATGTCTTATCGTCTTTTTTTAAATCATCGATCAGATTATAGATTCGCTGTGCCAGATGCAGCATGGTCTCTCCACCGTCATAGTGATCGATAAAATGGTGTTTGGCTTCCTGAAAGACTTCTCCGTTTCGGGCAGTGGACTCGAAACGTCCAAAATTCTGTTCCTTTAACCGCGGTTCGATCCGCATGGGAATCCCGGTAATCTCTGAGATGTGTCGGGCTGTCTCCGACGCCCGGATCAGCGGGGACGCGAGAATCTCATCAATGGCAAGATTTTGTTCTTTGATGGAATTGCCGAGTTCGATTGCCTGCTGATGTCCGAGATCGGTCAGCGCGATATCGGTGGCTCCGCAGATCTTATTTTCCACATTCCATATGGTTTGTCCATGTCTTGTAAAGTATAGATTTTTCATAAAATGATGTCTCCTTTGAAAGGTAAAAAATATATAGTTCCATCGCAGACACGAGATCTGCATACCTTTCGAAACTGATTTACAGGATCATTATATATCAGAAACAGGGGGAAAACAAGGTGTTATGCAAACAAGTAATTGACTCAAATGTTGAACTCTTTGTTCTTGTAAAATGAATAATATTAGAGTACAATTATTATAAATTGTTGTTGCGGATTGGGCGGTTTGGGAAGAAGATATGTACAGGATATAAGGATTACAGAGAATTCATAGATAAAGATATAGATTGATTAAATATGCATTTTTATGACGGTTATGTGACTTTACATATGTTAATATATACGGATAAAGAAAGAGGACGGCTTTTCTAATGATAAGATACCGGGATAAGGGGGTTTGCTGACGAGGATATTCAGGAAAAAGACGTAGAACTTATGAAAACATTTATTGCGAATAACGGATTCAAATGATCATTTGCCGTTGAAGCCGACTTGCAAGATGACGAAATGAGTTTTGACGCGATATTACAGGAGAAAACGAAACAAGAAATCTGCAAGATACTTTGCTACAAGACAGTGCCTGAAAGAAACAGATATTCATGAATTTATATGCAGGATATTCATAGGATAGGAGGGTACATAATATGCCGGATTTTAAAGAGATTAAGACGAATATAGAAGAGATTAAGGTTGATATGTTGAACAGGCAGGAGGAAAGAAGAAGCTTTAACGCACCAAATCCCTCCCTAAAGGAAGAGGAAAAGAAGACTGTTATAGAGAAGAAGCAGCCTTTTGTACCGATTGAGCAGATCAACAAGCTCCCTATCGCACAGAAAGTAAGAAAAATGACAGCGCAAGAGATCAAAGAACGCAGGGAGATCTTTAACGACAAAGCAAAGAATCTTCATGAGAAGGAACTTTTGCGTCTTAATCTGAAGGTACCGACTGACCGTGATAATCTGGTGGAACTTCGTGCAGATAAGATGGAGAGGTATGAATATTTTGACGAGCAGAATGTAAAGCATGAGGACTACCGTTGGAAGGCGGATGTTTCACAAGAGATAAAAGAACACTATGATTGGCTCATGGAGTATTATAAGATCAATGATGATACCTTTGAGGAGTTCCATGATGATCAGATGGTTAAGCTGCCAATAAAAGAATATCACTCTTTTGTGGAGGGTGTGAATGAGATATATGAGAGCCAGGGCATCAATAACTGTTTTTGCTGTGCAGGTACCGCTATGCTCAATCAGTTTTTACGTAATCGCAATAATGGAAAAATGCCGGAAAAACTCTATAGACAGAATGATATGAGAGCATACCGTCCAAGGATAAAGAAGTATAATCCTGCAGGCAGCCACATTATGGATGAGCAGTTAAGAAGAAAATATATAGAAGAAGTGGATAATTACACCGGAGCGGATAAGATGG
>CAJOMI010000166.1 GCA_905235545.1 uncultured Lachnospiraceae bacterium
TAACAGAGAGCGGCTTAAGGGCAAGCAGTTTGTAGCTTTCGCGTGTCAAAGCGGAGCCGGTGCTGAAAAGGCTTTTGCCAAACTTGCTAAGTGCTTGGGGATTGACGATTTTGCAAAGACTGCGATATTCATCGACCCCAAGAATAAAGAAAGTGCGGAGAAGAACGAGCAGATTGCGGAGTTTTGCAAGACACTGTGATCTTGAACTCTAAGTATTGCGGATTTCACATTGATAAATGATTGATTCAGAGATATACTGCTAACAAAAGGAAAATATCAACGCCAAAAACGTTAGCATAAGCAATCCCCGGACAGAAAGGATGGAAGACATGGACACATTTTATTATATTATAGATAGCATCGATGGAGATTATGCCAATCTCCGCAGAACAGATATCATTTCAGATGAGCTGAAACTTGTTGCCAGGGCACTGCTTCCGGCAGAGATCAATGTCGAAACGAAACTGAAGTATGAATTGTTCCAGTATTCGATTGTTGAGGCATAAAATTGCCCGATTTATTAATCACGCTATATACACCTATCCGAAAGGGTGCGGGTGCGGCTTCGGCTGTATTGCTCGTGTGACTCTTTTTTCTATTGCGTAGGCTATGCGGAGCATTCACCGGCAGTAGGTGTATATTATATCTCAGACGAAGATGACCCCCGCCTCTAAGCAGAGCGAAGGCAGGGGCAACAAACTTAACTCAGGCGGGGTTCAATCCCCGTCTGAGTTAAAAATATAAAATGTGGAATGAGAGAATAAATAGATGATAAAAAGAGAAGATATGCTGGAGCTTACCCGCCGTATGAATCCTTCCCGCAACTGTTTTGCAAGAGTAGCGGGGGCGTACATGGATGAGGAAGGCTTCGACAACGGAACATTTAATATACATTTTGGAAAGCTTTCGCAGTCGGAGACGAAAAGAAATCTGGAACTGGCGAAGGCGATTCCGTTTGCAAAGACGAATGAGCAGTTGAAGGAATACAGATTCCCGAAAGGACCGGACAGAAAGAACGGAATGTGGTCGTTGCTCTCGGCGCTCAAGAAGGCCGAGCTAAAGGACGATGCGTTGTTGAGCATTTTTTATGAGGTTATTGGCGAGAATTATCAGACGGATCGGGAGTACTCCATTTTCCTGTTCTATGGTTCGTATGATGTTCCGACCAAGGGAACGGATCATGAATGGTTAGAAGGTTCGGAAGAGGTGTATGATTTTCTGGTCTGCGCCATCTCTCCCCTTGTGGGAGAGTACGAGCCGGGAAAACCGGAATTCGGGTTCCTCTTTCCGGCATTTGCAGACAGAAGCAGCGATGATGATCATATCGACATTTTCAGCGCCGATCCCGATCATATACAGAAGAAGGTAATAGAGAAAATATTGGGAGGAATGTAGGACTTACTGAGAATAATATTGTTGTAAGTAGCTCTTCTTAATGAGCCGGAAAACCCCGGTAGACGCAACTACCGGGGTTTGCGTTGTGCAAAATGCTAGTCGTTCACTTTTGCATGTGCACTTTATAGCATATGCTCCCAGAGGATGCAATATTCATTTTTGCTTTATTTCAGCCTCCTACAATTCTTTTTTTCATACAAATCGAATCCGGCATATCCTTATATTGTCCATAGTTGGGAATGACTTTGTATCCTGTTTTTCGATATAGTGCCATTGCTGCAACAAGCGGTTCACCGGATTCCGGTATCAAATAGCGGTAGCCCTATATTCAAATCTCATAGCTCCTCCAACGTTATCATTTTATTATCTGCAAACCGCCCGGAGCAGGTCTTATCATGCGTTGCTCATAAATCGTTTCGAAAGTAGGTTCAGGGGTTTCTGCTCGCATTATATCAAAATTTCTACAATCATTCAAACGGAAGGAGCGTGACAAAATCTTTCGTGAATAATATAGGTGACTGTTTACTGGCTAACGAGTGAGCTGTAACTAATATCGGATTTTACCACGGAAATACGGAAAAGAGCAGAATGTCAAAAACATATTGGCAAAAACGCATTGACAACCGGAGTACATAATATTATAATAATGTCAAAAAGCAAGGAGGCACAATGCGAGGATAAAGCCTCTTGACGAAGCTCTGCAAAGAATCGGAAAAAGATTTGGCTGTAGATTTGGAAATATATTTTATAAGTAGATATAAAATTTGATGGGAGGTAGTGCTATGCCGGCAGTGAATGTCAATATTCAGCCTGAAATAATCCGCTGGGCTTTAAGTCAGACACAAGAAGAAAAACTTGGTGATAAATTGATGAATAACATAATGCAGTGGCTTAATGGTACTAAGATTCCGACCTTTAATCAGATAGAGGATTTTAGTAAGAAAGCCAATATTCCATTGGGGTATTTCTTCTTGCAGACGCCACCGGAAGAGAAGATTAAATTACTGGAATATCGAACGCTTGATAGTATTCAGCTTGCTAATCCGAGTCGTAACCTGATTGATACGATTCATGAAATGGAAAGTGTTCAGGACTGGATGAAGGACTATAGACAAGAACTTGGCTTTGATGTGTTGCCTGTTGTTGGTAGAATGAAGGGTGTGAAGGAAACAGTTGTTATCGCGGATAGAATTCGCAAGGATTTAGAGTTGGAAAATACCTGGTATGAGAAGTGTAGGAATACAAGAGATGCTTTCAACTATATCAGAGGAAAATTAGAAGAATGTAGTGTAGTTGTAATGATGAGCGGTGTTGTAGGTAAGAATACGCATCGGGCATTGGATGTAAATGAGTTTAGGGCATTTGCTATGGTAGATGAATGGGCTCCGCTTATATTCATTAATGCGGCAGATTCTAACGGTGCGAAATTGTTTTCTCTGATACATGAAGTGACTCACATCTGGCTTGGCGAAGATGATTTGTTTAATGACAGACGAAACTGTGTGGATGGTGTGAGTGATACGGAAGTAATTTGTAATGCAGTGGCTGGAGAATTACTTGTTCCTAAAAGTGTATTCCTGAATAAATGGAATGCCGGAGATACTGATTCGGATGTGTATACAACCATTACTGAGTTGGCAAGGTATTTTCGTTGTGGTGAGATTGTTATTGCAAGAAAAGCGATGGATTGTAAGAAGATAAAGCAGGATGTGTATCGGCAAGTGGTTCAGGAGGCAATTGATAGTTACAATCAGATCAAAGAGAACAAAGAGAACTCTGGGGGCAATTACTACAATACAATGGGAGCTCGTTTAGATGGATGCTTTGTAAGAGCGTTATGCGAAAGCATCAATATGGGTAGAACTTCTTATACAGAGGCATATCGTCTGACTAATACTAGCCGCAAGACCTTTTCTGATGTAGTGCAGCGTCTCGGAGGTGTGGAATGGTAAATGAAAAATTTTTGGTTGATTCCAACTCCTTTATGACACCATACAGACAGTATTATGCATTTGATTTGATACCAACTTATTGGGATAAACTATCGAATCGGGCTGAATCAGGAAGACTGGTGTTACTTGATATGGTAAAGGATGAGATTGACAAAGGTAAAGATGAATTATCTGATTGGGTGAGTAAGCAGACCGAATTTGAAATCTGTAATCATGTTAAGCCGGAGATTATTAACAAATATCAAGAAGTCTTGCAGTATGTGCAGAGTTGTGGATTGTACAAAGAGCAAGCGTTACAAGCTTGGGCACCAGGGAATATTGCAGATCCTTGGTTGATTGCGGCAGCTTCGGTAAACAATTATATCATTATTACAGATGAAGTACCTTCAGGTGGTTTGAGCCCGAAGAATCCTAATAGGAATGCTAAGATACCGGATGTAGCAAAGGCTTTCGGAGTCAGAACATATAATCTGTACTATATGATGAGACAGTTAGAAATTAAGATTTGAAAATTTTATAGTCGTTGTGTTGATTGGTAAAATGAAAGATGGATGCACAAATGAGTGTGACGAGTCATAGAGCAAGGAACAATTTTTGAGGAAGACAGAAAGGAAAGATATTATGGATTTAATGAAAATCATGGAACATCGGAGAAGCATTAGGAAATATACCGGCGAGTCCATATCGGATGAGCAGATAGAAGCAATAGCAAAGGCAGG
>CAJOMI010000167.1 GCA_905235545.1 uncultured Lachnospiraceae bacterium
CGATGCCGTCATGACTTACTGGTAAAACAGATACCGCATTCAGCCATGCAGTTCAAAAGCTACCTTCAAAGCATTCTTCTTGAAACGATCTCGCAGCCGGTGAATCGTTCTCTCTGGCAAGGAACTGCTTCTACTCCTCTTTCTCACAACCTTTTCGATAAAATTTACTATAAATTATGCGCTCCAAAAAGTCAAGGGACTTTTCATTATAAGGCGAAAATGCAACTAAAATAAATATGAAAAATAACCAAAATGAACATCAATACAGATAAACAGAAAAGAGAGTCTTCTCCGGCGAAATAAAATCCCTAACATCCGGTTGCGGTGAGTGCCGCATTACTGTTGTTTTGTACAAACACCAGGTAATTCTGTGCCTTATCAATGTTAAAGGAATAATAGATGGATGTTCCCGGAATATAATGTACCACACCATCGCCTCCAATGATGCCTGCCCATCCTGTTCTGCTCAGTTTAAACCCGATACTGACACTGGTATTCTTCGGCTGATAGGCAAAGAGTGTGGTCTTTCTGGAATTCGCTTTTACCGTCCAGTTGACAAGGGTTTTCGTTGTTAGCACCGATGCATACGTATCAGAGATCGCCTCCTCGAGCAATTGCCGAAACTCCTCATCGGTCAGCTTTTCCTCGTATACCACCTGCTCTTTTACCTTCCCTGCAGAGACTTTGAGATCCGGTACAAACAGCAAACAAAACATAAGACTCAGTGTTGAAAATAAGATTTTACCTTTCATAGGTTCTCCTCCTTTTTAAATTTAATATGTCATTTGTAGTATATAATTTATAAAGATGATTTGCAAGTATTCCCGCTCTCTGTTCACGCACACTGCACACTATTATTGTTTACCGGAAATGTACACTTCCATCTGACAGTCTTCCGATCCCGTGTTTTTAAAGAACAACTTCTCCTTCTTTACCGCCAGGGTTAATGATGCTGTTTCAGCTCCGTCCATTTGCACAATCTCACCATCTTCCGAAATATACCCAAACTGTTTCGTTCCCTGATTACAGATGATCACGACAACAATCTCGTCCGGACAATCCTCCGGTATCGTATAAAGTTTCACCTCGTCCGACTCCACCCTGAAATCTGTGCTTTTTACCTGATCAATCAGAATATTATCAAGAATACTGACCTTGTAATCATTAAAATAGATATTCTCTTCGAATCTCTGCACACCGCCTAAAATATCTTGTTCCTCAAAGGAAAGTGTTTCTTCCCTCCACCATGCAACACCCCGAACAGAACCCAGAACCGATGCCAGCATAACAAACAATAACGTACCGGCTGATATCAGCAGAATCGACATATGTGGTCTGGCAGATTTCCGTCTGGCCATCATATCAACTCGAAAATTCAGAAGCTTCTTATTTTCAAAAAGACAATACATCGTGCTCTGGTGTTTGTGAGCCATAACCTTCTCCTTGAGTGCCAGAATACTCTGAAAATATTCCCTGCGGGTAAATTCCTCTGCACCCACCTGACAACAGGTCCAGTCACAGCTTACCTCCGACCAGTCATCAATCTGACTGCGCAGATAATAGACCGCAGGATTAAATACATAAAGTGCATTCACCACCATACCAAGGTTTTTGGTCTGAATGTCACCGTGTTTAAAATGTACCAGCTCATGCAGCAGGGCAATATTGACCGTATTCTCATCCAGCGTATATCGGGGAAACAACAACTGATACTCTCCGTCGTAATAAACGATACCGGGAGAATAGACATTTTGGTTATAATATAGACCGATGTCCCTTCGAATTCCCAATCTGTTTTTCCACTTTTCGCACAGATCCCAAATCCACTGCTCTTCTAGCGGCTCATTTTCCATGCAGAGATACCTCGTCGCCCGATACCTCGCATACTGCCTAAGCATCCATCCTATAAAGATGACTATCCAAAGAATAACCAAACCGGTCATGGTCAGAATCATCGACACGTTCATCCATGACTGATTCATCCTATCCCTTAGACCATTTCCGATCGCAACCGTCAAAAACAAAGGGAGCAGAAAACTGAACAAAATAATTCGTAAAATCCATCGATCATAACCCGCCGTATATCGTGCCATCCTTACCGCAAAGAGACGCCAGAGCAAACAACCTATGGATCCTGCCAGAGTCGCCGCCACAATTCCAACTACAACAAAGAAAATATAATTATGCAAAAAAGTCCATATCGGTTGCATTTGTACTTCCTACCTTCATTTGTAAATTCTCAATCCCAGTATTATATATTTATCATGTCATACTACATCTGTCAATCTATTTTCTCCTCATGGTTGACACCAACGACCCATTGCCTCCTGCTTGCTTGTGCCGGCACAATATTCGGTTCTAAATGTTGCTCAAAACAGAATTTCAAGAAATAAAGCAATCTATATTGACGTTTTTTATGCTTTCTGTTAGGATGTTCCTATCACGTATACCATTTCTTTTGTTAATATGTTGTTTACAGCAACATATTATATGATGTTGGGGTCAAAAGGTAAAATGTGCATTTGTGCAAGCACAAGCACATTTTTACCTTTTGACCTTGGCATCATTATATTAATTTATTGTAGTAAGGAGAAAGTTGCCTATGAAACGATTATCACAGTCCCTTTTATCGGACACCGTCATTCGGAAACGCAAAGAAAAAAACATGACACAGGCACAGCTTGCAGATGTAACAAACATCCACCGCACCATGATCGGACGAATTGAAAATCTGGACTATATTCCAACGATTGAACAATTGGAGGCTTTGGGAAATGTACTGGACTTTGAAGTGCCCGATCTCTTTGTGGAGGAACCGGCAGCAGACACCTCGGTCTCTTTGGACCGGACCTATAACATCGCCGTGGCCGGAACCGGCTATGTCGGATTATCACTTGCCACCCTGTTATCCCAGCATAACCATGTCACCGCCGTAGACGTTATCCCGGAGAAAGTCGACCTGATCAACCATCGCAAATCTCCGATCCAGGATGACTACATCGAACAGTATCTGGCAGAAAAAGATCTGGATCTGACAGCTACCTTAGACGGGGAGAGCGCTTACCGTGACGCCGATTATGTCATCATCGCGGCTCCGACCAACTACGATCCGAAGAAGAACTTCTTTGACTGCTCCGCAGTGGAATCCGTGATCGAACTGGTCCTCAAGGTCAATCCTGACGCAATTATGGTGATCAAGTCAACCATTCCGGTGGGATATACAAAATCCGTTCGTGAAAAATACCACACCGACCGGATCATATTCAGTCCGGAATTTCTACGGGAATCCAAGGCTCTTTATGATAACCTCTATCCTTCCCGTATCATCGTATCCTGCGACAAGAATACCGAAGCGGCTGCACATACATTTGCCGCACTCTTGAAACAGGGCGCAATAAAAGAAAACATCCCTACTCTTTTTATGGGATTTAATGAGGCGGAAGCCGTAAAACTGTTTGCCAACACCTATCTGGCGCTCCGGGTATCCTATTTCAACGAGTTGGACACCTACGCACAGTCGAAAGGCTTCAACACACAGGAAATCATAGACGGCGTCTGTCTGGATCCGAGAATCGGAAGTCATTACAACAATCCATCTTTTGGATATGGCGGCTACTGCCTTCCAAAGGATACCAAACAGCTTCTTGCCAACTTTGAGTCCGTTCCTCAGAATATGATGAGCGCGATTGTCGAGTCCAACCGCACAAGAAAAGATTTTATCGCCGACCAGGTTTTACAGATGGCCGGATATTACAGTTTTTCCGATGAGAATACGTACGATATTGCACAGGAAAAGGAGGTCACGATCGGTGTATACCGTCTGACCATGAAATCGAACTCCGACAATTTCCGTCAGAGCAGTATTCAGGGAGTCATGAAACGAATCAAGGCAAAGGGCGCCAAAGTGATCATCTACGAGCCGACTTTGGAGAATGGAACCACGTTCTTCGGCTCTGTGATCGTAAACGACTTAGAACAGTTCAAGAAGCAGTCACAGGCCATCATTGCAAACCGTTATGACAGCATTTTGGACGATGTGAAGGAAAAGGTGTTCACCCGGGATATTTTCCGCAGAGATTAAGGAACTTGCCTTATTCCGATGAGCCGGCTTTTATGCCGGCTCACGTTGCGTGATATCGGATTCGATCGCACTCACTTTACATTTGCACATTGCACGGTATCGGATTCGATCGCACATACTTTATGCCTGTACGTTGCCGTCCCTGTTCACAATGTGGGCGATTGAATTTTCGACCATATCAGAAACCGCATTCTCCGTGTAGAATGCCATATGAGGAAGCATCAATACATTCGGAAGGTCTTTCAGAATCGACATCTCCCGATGACCGATCACCTGATACTTGTAATCTCCATAGAAGATGCCAAGTTCCTTCTCGATCACATCCAGTAGTGCTGCTGCACCCACCTTGCCGCTCTCTAAGGCATCGATCAGCACCGGTGTATCAATGATGCTTCCTCTTGCTGTGTTGATCAGAATGACACCGTCTTTCATCGTCTTAATCGAATCCGCATTTACCATATGAAAACTGCTTGTATTCGCCGGCGTATGAAATGTCAGCACATCACTGATGCGAAACACTTCTTCCAACGGACAATAGGTTCCGTATTTCTTCGCTTCCTCATTCTCATAAGGGTCGTAACAGACCACTTTACACCCAAAGCCGGACAGATTCCGCATGACATGCGTTCCGATCTTTCCGGTTCCGACAACCCCGATGGTGAGATCTTTTATCTCTTTTCCAATGCTTCCGGACAAAGAATAGTCCATACCTTCCGCCCGCTTGATGATGGATTTCATCTTGCGGATCGTCATCAGAATCAACATCACCGTATAGTCTGCCACACTTCCGGAAGAATATGTCACGTTGCTGACCGCTATTCCGTATTTCTTTGCCGCTTCCAGATCCACATGATCGTAGCCGATGGTTCTGGTGGAAATATGTTTTACCCCCGCCTCGCTCCAGATCTTTATAATATCCTCCGTGATCGGCGTCGTGATCACACTGACCCCTTCACAATCCTTCGCAAGAACCGCATTCTCTACAGTCGGTCTGTCATGGATCGGAACGATCTCCACCTGATACTCTCTGGCAAATTTCTGAAAAAATGCCGCCTCATCAAAATCTCTGTAATTATATGCTGCTATCTTCATAATCTTCCTTCTCTCCATATCATATCCATGTATTTCTTCGCCAAAATGTGCGTTTGTGCCGGCACAACCACACGTTACCGTATCCTTTATTCTGACATTTGATCCATTATGACAGATACTTCTGTGCATACGTCATAATGGCAGCCACGGTCTTTCCGTCTGTCATCTTACCCTCATAGATCAGTTGTTTCAGATCTTCTACTTCCCAGAACTCCACGTCAATGGATTCCTCCGCGTCGAGATGCTGCTTTGATTTTTTTAAATTTCTTGCAAGATAAATGTCGATCTTCTCATCGCAGAAAGCAATCGTGGTATTGACCGTCAACAGATATTCAAAATCCTCACTGTAATATCCGGTCTCCTCCTCCAGCTCCCGTTTGGCACATTCTAACGTCGGCTCATCCGGAGCATCGAGCTTGCCCGCCGGAAGTTCCAATGTGGCGCGGTCTAACGCATTCCGGTATTGGCGCACCATGACCAGCTTTCCATCGTCATTGACCGCAACCACAGCCGCAGCCCCGTCGTGGTGAATGTAGTCCCACTCCGCAATCGTTCCGTTGACTTCTACCGTATCCTTGTAAAGTTCGATCACCGCACCCTTGGCACGGATCTCTCTTTTCAATCTCTTAACTGTTTCCATCCCTCTAATCTCCCCTCCATTGTTATACCGATGTCGAACAATATTTTTAATCTCATTACTGATACCTTTTCAGGCAATGAACACCTTTATTGTAATGAATCCCTTTTGAAATAGCAAGCGTATTTTTACTATTCAAAGTTTTTACCGGACGCAG
>CAJOMI010000168.1 GCA_905235545.1 uncultured Lachnospiraceae bacterium
GGTGAAACCGTGCTGAAGAAGTATTACTTGAAACCGCAGTTTTGGTCAGCCAGTTATTTTGTTGCAACTGTCAGTGAGAATTCGTTATCGCTGGTACAGAAATATATCCGAAACCAGTAACAAAAGTTTGTCTGGCATTCACCCACGCCCATGCGGTGCTTAGCTCCTATGGACGTGGTACTCTGCTATATTAATAGATTTCCCGTTCAGAAACACCGGTGCAAATGTCCGGCATCCCTCCCTGAAATATATCTTCGAATATTTCACTTCTGCTGCAATAGGGAACCTTTTGCTGCTGTTCTCTTTGCAGCAAACCTTTTTTGCGGTGAAAAGCGCATCGCAATGTATTTTTCACCGCAATTTTATCAAAAACTGCGGTGAAATCAACATCGCATTGCTGATTTCACCGCAGTTTTAACTGTTTCATCCTCCTATGAACTAATAAATATACTCATAATAACCGATCCCGGTACCGTCACTGTAAAGATCCTCTCTGGTTATTCTCCCCAGCTCATCATACTGAAACACACTCGTCTTTAGTTGAGGTGTTTCTTCTTTATTCTGTTCGGAATCACCAAAGTAAGTGACACTCTCACTTTTTTCTATTTGTCCGTTTGCGTTATATGTGTTTACGGTCTGTGTAGACATAATGACATTTTCAGAAGAATCTTTTACCGTACAGGAAATCTCATTTCCGGCATCATCATACTGATATTCTTCCATTCTCACTTCAGAGGATTCATGGATCCGGATGCCGGATACTCTGTCGGAATTGTCCTGATAGAGGTATTCCAGAGTGATCCCGGCTGATAAACCATTTTCCCGATAAACTTCCCCTTTCCGGCGTCTTCCTAAAGAGTCCAATGCGTATTCGGTTATTGTACCCTCCGGAACGCCTTCAACATGATGAACAGAAGATTTAATGATGCTTCCCTTTTCATCAACCTGGTTTTCTTCTTCTGTAACTGCTGTTCCATCGGAATTGAAATACGTCCTTTTAATCCATTGATCAGTTATCGTATCCGGAACTTCCGATGAAACCGGCTCAGTTTCCGAAATAACCGGATTTTCTGATAATGTTTTTTGTACAGCATATGCTTCGCCGCGAACAAAAGAAAGTGTCATAAAAACAACCAGGAAAAGGGTACACCCAATGGATCTTGCTTTATGATCTTCATGTTTCATAATGTGGATTATTCTCCTTCTCAATACTTCAGCTGAAAAACCTGCGCTGAACGTGGAAGAGGGAACATGAGCAGAGGCCATTAATACAATTGAGTTGGCATATTTCTTCCTGTGTCCGGACCCTGTGATCTGAATGACTGCTTCATCACATGCGTATTCAATATCCTGCTTTAAAAAGTGAAACATGATCCATCCTAAGGGATTAAACCAATGAACACAAACTGCAGTCAGGCAGATAGCTTTCATCAAAGTATCTTTCCTTCTCACATGAACCGATTCGTGAAGAAGAACGTACATTAGTTGTCCCGGTTCCTCCGATGTCATCGTCCTTGACAGAACGATCCTGGGGTAAAATACCCCGACAGTAACCGGTGTGCGGATCCGGTCTGACACATAATAATATGACCGCTTTTTACTGTCCTCATTTAAGAGAAAACAGGATAAAGGAATACCATCCTGATTGATCTGCCGGATATATTCCTTAAGCTGCTTCAACTCTTCTTCGGTGAGCGGAATGGCTTCTTTGAGAATCTGATGCTCTTCATGCCCTCTCAAACATATTGAACCAATACAGGCAACTATCCCTGCTAACCAAACTATCCATAGAATAATATGATAACGTTCGAGTGTATTTTGACCCTGTTTTACTCTGTTGAAGAAACCCGGCCCCTGGTATGGCACATTGGCCGGACGATCCTCTCCGGGTGCACTCTCCTGCTTTGTCCTCCCGGACTGATTATTCTGCACTGTCTCCAAATCCCCTTCAGCACTTGGGAAAGAAGACAATTGGTAGAGAGAAACAGGCAGACGAAGCTCAACCGTAAAAGACCATGGTATCAGCATTCGCAATGATATGATCATCCACAGCAGCACAAAAAACCTTGCCGGCAGGCACCTATGGCTCAATAATCTGATGATGGTGACAACAATGATCAATATGCCACCCATAATACTCATAGATACTAATGACATGACCAATGCACCTTTAATCATTTGAACAGTATCAGCGTCTACTGGTTTTCTTTTTCCAGATGATCAATCAATTCTTTCAATTCTCTGGCCTCTTTTTCGGAGATAGCCTTTCCTTCAAAAATCGATGCCAGAAGATTTTTTGCAGAACCGTCAAATAAACGATCAATCATTTCCCTTGCTTCATAATGCCGGGCTTCAGCCTTTGTTAAAACCGGGTAACAGATAAATTTGGGATCCTCTCTTCTGATTGCTCCTTTCTCTATACACTTTTTGATAACAGTATAGGTAGTGTTTTTATTCCATCCGATCCTCTCCCCAAGAATGTCTGCAATTCGCGCAGCCGGGAGATGGCCGTTCTCCCACAGTACTTCCATTACTTTCCTTTCAGAATCGAATAGTTTCATCTCCATAATGACTCCTTATAAAAAAGACTATTGCAATAGTAATATTATACTACTGCAATAGTAAAGAAATGTCAACGGTCAGAAAGGGACATCCACAAGCTCAATGTGCGGACCTCCTTTTGCAGCAAACCTATTTGCGGTGAAAAGCGCATCGCGATGTTGATTTCACCGCAGATTCTAACTTGTTTGTACAACCTGTGCAAATAAGTTTAATAGTTTCCTCGTTCTTCCATAACTATCTTCAACCTCAGGTTACTGCTGCCTACTTTTTCTCAAATTGTTAGCCTTTTGTTAGCCTTTTTCCACGAAATCCCCCTTTTGAACTTGCGGTCTCCGCTCCGCTCCGGTCGGCCCTGAACGCTCGTCCACCGGACGAGCAGGGCCCTCTGCTCCCGAACCATGCATTGGCTCCGTTAAAGGCTCTGAAGTTCAAATCTTGTCGCATCAATAAAAAAAGGATACCTTTCGGTATCCTTTTTTTCATCGATGCGACAAGATTTGAACTTGCGACCTCTGCGTCCCGAATTATACCGGAAATTTGTTAACGATACTTATATCGTTTGAAATCGACTGTTTTCCAAAACATCGGGTAATATACCTGTATTTCTTTTAACATAGGATAACATGGAATAAATCCATCGATAAGCGCTTTTGGTTAGAGCAAAAGTTAGATTTTTCGAGGCTCTCCGTAAATCTTGCCACCAGGATTTATGGAGGGCTTTTATGTTTAACGCAACATCAGCACTTAAACTGAATACGCCCGAGATCGATGCCGGCAGCGAAAGCCCGGATCTGAATATTGTGTGGACTGCCTGCCAGCATTCTGCAATCGTAAATAAGCTCCAGGATTACGGATGCCTTTATCTCAAAGGGCGCAATGAATACACCCTTCTGAAAGAAGTGGTGTCACCCCATGTTACCCAAGTTTCAAACCCGGGCAAAACTATGACACCCGGAAACGCTGTAAATACAGCGGTTGGCGGTAGTGGTGTCATTTCACCCTTATGCACTGCAAAAGATATAAATGACACCTCCGCCGCGGAATACCGAAAACCTTTCCTTGCCCCACTGGATGTACAGAAAGCCGGAAGCATCGCTGATGTGATCCCGTCCTTTAAGGTTATACAATCCAGCAGCATGAGTTTAAATATCGGGTTCGATACAGAATTCCAGGACTACCGGAATGGCTCTGACAAAAACCGCAGGGTTCTGTCCCTTCAGATGACCGTAGCCGTTGGTGCTGCATTGATCCGGTATTTTTTCCTCGTAGATCCCCGTTTCCAGGAAGTTACCGCCGAAGGAGGGTTGATCCCGCTAAAATACTGTCTCGCAGATATCCTGGATGATCTGAGGGCCTGCTATTTCCCTGCCTTTCCGCTCGTATTAAAACGAAATATCCAGTACAAGACAAAACAATGGAAAGACCACGAGCCTTATAAAGTTGTTGACTATGCAAAAATGCAGGACAGTGTGATCCCGGTCACTATCATCTGCCACACAGGAAAAGCTGATATTTCCGTCTTCCGTCGTTCAAAATACGACATTGACATCCTGCGCAGACTCTCAGAAGTACAAGGCGGATGGATGACGACGGAGCATGTCCATCTCACAGCCGCCAACGACCGGAATCGCAATTATTACTGGCTGATAAATCTTTGCGTCCGTGACACCCTGGGTCTGACACCGGCAGAGAACAAATCTCTCAAGGCCCTGGGCAAAGTCATTCACAGGCCAAAGATTGAACTTCCACCAAATGTCATTGAACATATGGCTGCGTTTGCCATAAGCAATCCTGTGGAATATTACAAGTACGCCATGAACGATGCGGATATTGTCGTATCGTTCTGCGCAGAATTGTTCCAATGCAACCATGCCGTCCCTATGACATTATCGAGTGCGGCAGCTTCTTCCATGTACGGAAGCATTAAAAAATATTTCGGTGTATCGACAAAAGAGGATTATGACAGGATCTACAGGGGGTTAGAGATGTTAGATGAAGGTATTATCCCGGCAAAAGATGAATGCATGAAATTTCTTAAAGCGACCAGATATGTCCCGATCCGCGACAATCCCGATGCCAGGCTGGTATCGGAATACTTTGAAGAATCTTACACCGGAGGTTTCAATGCCTCGTTTTACATCGGCTGGATCACGGATCAGACAACGGACTTTGATTTACAGAATGCTTATCCGACCGCAATGGCAAACATCATTGATATCGACTGGTCAAAGAATGTTCGGGACTTTCCCCGGAACTATGATCTTTCACTGCAGGATCTGCTCAATCCACTGATCCCGGCTGTTGCTGTCGGAGATTTTGATTTTCCTGAGTACTGCTATTGCCCCAACATTCCGGTTCCGGTGAAAGGAGGGATGAAAATATATCCCCGGCATGGCAGGCATGTTTATATGGCAGGGCCGGACATGTACCTGGCTCTGAAGCTCGGCGCAAAAATAAAAATATTCCGGGGCTTCACCTGCATGATGCTGGAAAAGGATGGCAAACCTTCCCAGTGCCTTGCCTATGCTGTCACGAACCTCGTGCAGGACAGGATGCTTGCAAAGGAAAAATACCGGGACAATCCTCTGGTCGAAAAAAGTTTGAAAACAATGGTAAACAGCTGTTACGGAAAGACTGCCCAAAATGTCAGTCCCAAGACCAGGTACAACGCAAAAACAATGGGGCGGGTTGACGCTGAACCATCTACTGTTACCAGTCCATACCATGCAGCATACACCACGGCACTTGTCAGATGTATGCTGATCGCCTGCATCAACCAGCTGCATGATATGGGATATCATGTTTACTCCGTAACCACAGACGGTTTTATTACAGACGCACCAACGGAAGTTGTCCGCGGACTGGATGCCTACGGGTTCGCCGGGATTTTCCAAAACGGCCGCTACATCCTTAACCAGACCCGCGAGGAGTGTGAGGCCAATCAGGTGTGGGAACCAAAGCATTTTAACGACACCTTCCTCAATATTACAACCCGGGGAAATGTGGCAGTAAATGACAAAGGCGTCCTCGCTCATAACTCCTACACTACCGGCGAAACCAAGGACAGCCGCGCAGACAGAGATGCTTACATTATCGCCGTCCTCTCCAGGGAAGGCCGACTGAAATGTCCCACAAAAGTATGGACTGCCTTTTCGGAGATCGTTGAACGAAAACATGATTTTCACGTTTCGGAAAGCATCCGGCAGCTTTCTATGAATTTCGATTATAAACGCTGTCCTATTGTTGAGACCGCTGTCGATACCCCTGTTCATTATGACAGTGCGGACGGCCAATATCATGTTGATACGGTGATCGCGGAATATAATACTCGTCCTTTCAACGATGTAGAGGAGTTTCTTAATTACCGTACAACGATGCAAAATGAAGACTGCGTGAAAATCACGGCAGACCTTAAGCGAGTCAAAATTAAGTCAACCGTAAAAACCAAAGGATATATCGGAAAAGACCTGAACCGAAAAATCCTGCTCTCCATCCTTATGGGATACCGTTCCGGGATTTATCAGATTCCTGTGCTCGATGGTCTGAAGCAGTCGGAGGCGATTGAAGTGGTTAACAGCTGGGGCATATCCCAGATCTCCCTGAATGACTGGAAGAATTGTTCTCGTACAAAGCGCCAGGAAAATATGCTTCCGCGGGAACTCGTCGAAGATACTCTTCGAAGGATCGATCAGCTTTGCAGCCGGTCGTCCTCATAAAATCGGACGAGCGATTTGCCTGAAATAAATCCGTTTCCCGCACCGGGCTCATTTTTCCCGGATCAGCCGGGCTCCCATTCAAGCGAGTTTTCCATGGCAAATCGCAAAAAACACAGACTACCCGCCGCAGACCGCCTAAGCTTCTAAATCTGCTTCGGGTAGTCAGGCAAGTTTCGCATTGTGGCAAGCCACAATGCTCCGGTTCTGCAAATGCTGACGCATTTTCCACCGGAACTTGCCAGTGGGCTCCGCCCCCTTGGATCCCCCGAATCCCACGGCAAGGATCCTTTACCCCTTGCACACCGGATCCGCCTGTCTGCAAAAAACCACCGGATCTCACTCAACACTCGAAAGGATCATGAATATGACAAATCAAAATCGCAAAAGAAACAGGTCAGTCACCTTCCGCATGAATGACAGCGAATACGATGACTTTCAAAGCAAGGCTGTAAAGTCAGGATTGACACAGCAGGCGTATATCATCAATGCCGTCCGCAACGCGGCTATCGTCCCATCTGAAGGATTAATCACGTTGAAGGATCTCAGCAGAACCTTCGCCGATCTGGAACGACAGCTGCGGGGACTGGCCACCAATGTAAATCAAATGGCGCATACTGCCAACAGCCTGGGAATTATTCCTGCGGAAAATGAGCTGCAGCGAATATATCTCCAGCTGGGATGCTATCGAAAGGAAAGTGAAGAAGTATGGCAATCAATAAGGTCATTAATAAATCAACAAAAAGCCACGGGGCCATGAGAAACGTGATAGAGTATGTTCTCCGCGACGAAAAGATAAAAGACGGTTATGTGGAAATCACAGGGCCTTTTGCCGCTGATCAGATCAGCTACGACGCTGTTTACAGGACATGGTTGGAGGAAAAGAAATTATGGAATAAGGATACCGGCCGGATGTACACGCATAATATCATCAGTTTCCATAAAGACGAAAATGTTTCCCCTTCGGAAGTTTTGGAAATCGGAAAAGAATTTGCCGACCGTTTTTTCTCCGGTTACCAATGTGTGATCGGAGTCCACCAGGATCGGGAGCATCTGCATTGCCATATCGTAACGAACAGCGTGTCCTATATTGACGGCAAGAAGCTTCATCAGACCAGGCACGACCTGGAACAACAGAAAACTTTTACCAACACGCTCTGCTCAAGCCGCGGGCTGTCGGTTCCCGAGAAAGGACAGCATTTTGACGGTTCCGCAATCGAGGAGGGGGAAATTACTGCATGGGACAAAGACAAATACAATCTTCTCATTAACAATTCCAAAAAGAGTTTTGTTGCCGAATGCGCTATTGCTCTTCTGGAAGCCGTCCCGAAATCTACAAGCCGTGAAGAATTTATCGCTGGAATGGCAGACCACGGCTGGTCGGTACAATGGGAAGATCGCCGAAAACATATCGTTTTTCGGGATCGCAGCGGAAATAAAGTCCGCGATACGAACATAGAAAAAACATTCTCCGGAATGAAAGTAAACAAGGAGGCATTAACCAATGAATTTACGAGACAAAATGAACTCAGGATCGCAAACCGGGAATCTGACATTGCCAGAGCTACCGAAAGAGAACGGACCGGTGCCCTGCTCAGACAGTATTATGCCGAGCTCGAATCCGCAGCTGCAGGACTCTCTTCTGCGGAAGCAATCCGATACGATTCTCAGGCAGGCGGAAATATTAACACAGGTAACGGCACAGCGGGATCTTCTTTTGCAGGAGGGCAGATCCGAAGACAAAGAGATGATTTCGGAGCTTACCTCGCAGATATCGATTCTCAGGAACAAGATTGCCGAGCTTCAATCGAAGCATCAATCAGAGACAGCCGCGTTGAAAGACGAATTATCGGCAATGCAGAAAAGCAATCAATCACTGGCGGCAGACAATCAGGCTCTTGCGAAGCAGATCGACGATCTGAGGGACAGATATGGCCTGATGAGCCGGAAGGAACAACAGGAACTCGAAGAGAAGTGCCGCGCTCTTTCAGCCGCCACCGCTGAGCTGGAAAAGAAAGTTGATATGTCCTGCATCGAAGCTGTAGAAAAAGCAAAAAAAGACCAGTTAACAACTGCGGAAAACGCCCGGGTCATTGTAATGAGATGCTTAACTGATGTTCAAAACAGCACTGAGAAGGCGAAAGAGGAATTTAATAAAACCCTTGCCGGATACAATGATATCATCGACCAGGCGAAAGAACATGAGAAGACAGCCCATACCCGCGAGATGATCGCATGGTTCGG
>CAJOMI010000169.1 GCA_905235545.1 uncultured Lachnospiraceae bacterium
TCCACATCCAGCATAAAGAGAATGGCTCCATCCAGATGCCCTCTGCGACTTTGTTCACCGTAGCGAAGCAAAAAGGATTTTCGGTTGGAAATCCCCGTGAGTTCATCCACCGTCGCAAGCTCGATGATACGGCGACGATAACCAAATAGGATTCTGGTCATCAGGAATAGCGCAATGACAAACAGAGCACACAGGCAGATAAAGAATATTCGGGTATATCTGCTCAACTGCGACATCAGTTTGCTGTTGCGCGCAAGTATCACCATGCGGCTATCGGTGCCAATCACGGGCCGCGTGGTACAGTAGGTCACATTCAACAATCTTTGTTCCGATACCCATGCGCCATCAATAAAATGTAGCGTACCCTCGCGCATGAGGTAGGATTCCGCCGGAGAGAACAGGTTTTGTCCGGCAAAAAGAGGCTCGCCTGTTATGAGATCGCTCACAGAGCTTACCTGAACGAATCCCTTCCGGTCAGTGATGACAATATCCAGATCGTGCAGGTTGGCGTAAATCTCCAACAAATGACGAATCTCCGGATCTGCAAGTCCGTCATCCACTTCCTCCATCTTCGCGTCGAGATCAATCTGAAGATCGGTAGCGATGACATTGGTCTCGCGCTCTGTATAATAATGAATAACCTGATTCGTAGCGATCACTGAAGCCGCAGCAAAGGTCGCAAAGATGGCAAAAACCACGAAGTAGACCAGCATCAATTCAAAATCACCCTTTAGGACAGATCTGGATTTCATTTTGCACCCCCTTCGCTGAAGATAGCAGAAAGTTCATCATATTCATTGTCCCATTCAATCTGGTATTCCTCGCGTCCAAGCCAACCGGGTCTCAGATCGAGATTCTGCTCGTGGAGAAAACGCTGGAATTCCTCACTTTCGACGGTTGCTTTGGCGTCGCGCTCAAATGCCCGGATGGCCTCCTCGGGCGTTCCGTCGATATAGAAAATGCCACGTCCGGGACCGTAAAAACATTCAATCCCCAGTTCCCCCGCACAGGGAATCGGCTCGTCATAGCCGTTGATCGTCACCGGCTCCTCCGTGCAACTGATCAGAATGTGCAGTCGCCCCGCGGAGAGCTTCTCACTCGCCTCGCCCGGACCGCAGATGGCCAGGTCAATGACACCGTTTGCCACATCATCAAGCATCGACTGTCCATCCTGGTAAGGCACGAGCTCCAACGTGTCGCCGAAGGCGGTGTTCGCGCAGGCGCTGTCCAGACCCATCAGGCTCATCAGACCACACCGAAGCTTGCCGGGATGATCGAGCGCATAGGAATGAACTTCTTCATAGCTCTTTCGGGGAGCATCGGAGGCAGTCACGAACAGGTTGCAGTCGTATACCAGCCGGCAGAGCGGATGGATCGAGTGATAGACATCATAGTCGGTCTCGCCGGAAATCTGCATCAACAATAGCGACTGCGTCCCCAACAGATAGAAATAGCCGTCGGCAGGCTTGGTCTGGGCATACTGCATACCGGCGATGCCGCCGGAACCGCTCTTGTGCTCAATGACGACATCGGTACCGCTGATCTCCCGGAATGATTTTGCGAATGCCTGAAGCGTTGTATCGGCTCCGCCACCTTCGCCCCATGGGCAGGTAATATCCACATTGTACTGCCACGCCCATTCCTCTGCAGGCTGCATGTCCTCATCCCCTTTTCCACAAGCAGAAAGAGAGAGACACAGCAGAACGCACACAATGCTCAGAAAAATCTTTTTTACAGGATTATTCCGTGTAAACAGTTTGACAATCGATGATTGGGACAGTAACGATTGTCTCGCAGTTATTTTTATTAAATTGAGTTCATTTTCATGGTAATCACGCATTTGATATTAACCTCATAGCCGTTATTCTGATCGGTCAATGTGAGTCTTAGGATCGAACAAGATTAGTTCTTATCAGAATCGCCTGACCGTTTAGCCAATTGCATCCATATTTCTACCCTAAGCTTAGCATTTTGGTTGATACCTGTCAATTGAGAATGGTGCAAATACAGGGGGCTTTCATACCGTTTTCAATCCATAGAAACTCCTTTTTTCTCTTACTCCCGAATTCCCTGCTCCAGCCATTTCTTAAGGTCGGAATAGATTTTATCTACCGTTTCCGGGCGATCCCTGCCTGCAAGTTCCTGATTGGCCTCCATGCCGGACTGATCCATACTGTAAGACATACATGCATAGCTCTGACGGTATTTGGATAGTGTATTACTGTCCATCGAGAGCGTTGCATCCGGAAGCACCGGAATAAGACGATCCTGTCCATAAATCGACTCAAACCTTACAATATACCACTGACCATCGATTTTCTGTGTTGAAAATAAAAGCTGTGTGTCTGAAGAAAGCTCGCAGAGAACGCCTTCCACTTCCCGACGCATGAGGATGGTCGCATTCATGATCGTAA
Source organism: uncultured Lachnospiraceae bacterium (assembly GCA_905235545.1). Taxonomy (GTDB): domain Bacteria; phylum Bacillota; class Clostridia; order Lachnospirales; family Lachnospiraceae; genus CAG-590. The sequence continues at coordinate 2,415 of CAJOMI010000169.1, forward strand.
CGGCACAGATACCGTTCACCCATGTGAGAGAACTGTTAATCTTATGCGGTGCATACGTCGGCATTTTCGAAGATGCGGTGACAAATCCGTCTCCACTCCCCTGATACCATGAAATATTGACATAGGAGTCTTTTGCGAAACATTTTCGCATCTCGTCCCACTGTGCATTGTCCCGGCAAAACCTTTCAAAATGAATAAGTTCCAAAATGTCCGCCTTGGCATTTCTTTCTTCTTCGGTATTAACCATCGGTCTTGTTAAAAATTCGCTCATATTCTTTCTCCTATCATTGTTTCAGAAATCTTAGCTGATTACGAAACTCTTGTTTATATCTTTAGGATTGTACATATTAATGAGTCTCGCAATTATCTATTTCAGAAATCTCTGTGACATTCGAATCGCATCCACTTCAAGATCACGGCGGGTCCTATCAATTGTACTGCTTGTATATCCAAAACCCACCTCTTCCTTTTCTGTCAGAAGATCCCGATAAACACTGTCTGCGAACTCATCTACATTTGCTCCAAATCCCGGTGCCGTACCTCCGCCGAGGTTGGTTCCAACTGCGGGCGGAATTATCTCTTTTACAGTCACTCCTTTTTCCCTAAGCTGCTCCCTGAGAACAAAGGTAAATGAGTGCATCCCCGCCTTTGTTGCTCCATAGACCGGAGCCCATAACGGAGGTCTGAACGCGAGGCCGGAGGTCACGTTTATGATCTGTGCATTTTCTTTTCCCACAAGGAACGGTGCAAATAACCCACTCAGATGCATCGGTGCTTCCAGATTCGTATTGATCTCATTCTTCCATGCCTGCCAGTCCATAGTGGTCACATCTATCCTTTGCTGGATTCCCGCGTTGTTGATCAGGATATTTGTATCCGGATAAGATGTTTTCACGGTCTCAAACAGACGTATTCTGTCTTCTTCCCTGCTTACGTCGGCAAGGATTGTCTTAAGCCCCGGATTATCCCGGGCTGTCTTTTCCAGTTTCTCCTCATTTCTTCCGCAGATAATCACGGTGTTGCCATCCTGTAGATAACGGACGGCGAGTGCAAGTCCTATTCCGGAATTTCCTCCGGTGATCAAAACAGTGTTTTTCATATTGCTCGCTCCTTTCATTAATCCTTTCCACATCAAATTTCGAATTCTCC
>CAJOMI010000170.1 GCA_905235545.1 uncultured Lachnospiraceae bacterium
ATTTGCTGTGCTCATTCTTTTTCTAAAACCATGAACCTTAGATCTCTGTCTTTTCTTAGGCTGAAATGTCATCTTCATACTCAAATACACCTCCTTTTTCCAGAAAACATCTAGTCCATTATATTGAAAAAATACGCATAAGTCAAGCATATCTTTGCCTTTTTTGAATTATTTTTATCTGCTACAATATATTGTGTTTCTTCATTTTTTTACCACATTTTTTTCTTTTTTTATTAAATTTTTTCTGATTATTTTATAACAAAATTTTATTTTTTACCTTATTTATTTCAAAGTGTTTACATAAAATTATCCACAAAATGTGGATAACTTGTGGATAACTGTTTTATTATCCTTTTATAATTTCTAAAATCCCTTTATTTCCCTTTTTTTCGACATTTGATATACTTTTCCACATTTACCACTATCTACTTTTTCTTGAAAAATAAGCTGTTTTATTGTATTATAGATGTATATGTGCAAAGACATTTATAATGAATTATAGGAAGGATTTTTACTATGAAGGATACCCTTATCGAGCAATGGGATAATATATTAAATTTATTAGAAATCGAATATGATGTTTCCCATATGATGATTAATACATGGATTCGTTCCCTTTCTATACAAGACGTGAAAGATAATACAATCATCTTGGCAATGGACGCAAAGTTAGGTAGAAGAGGAATCGAATTTATAGAGAAAAAAATGTACGATATCTATCTTCAATCTGCTATTGAAGCAACTTTGAACCAATCTTTTGATATTATATTTTGTGTAGAAGGCGAAAATCTGCCTACCGCAGAAGAGGATAATAAAAATCTTGACGGACATGTCAAAATTTCCTTGGAGAAGAGTAATCTCAATCCCAAATATACCTTTGATACATTTGTAATCGGTGACAACAACCGACACGCCCACGCAGCTTGTGTGGCAGTGGCAGAAGAACCCTCTTCCGCTTACAATCCTTTATTTCTGTATGGAGGAGCCGGTCTTGGAAAGACACATTTAATGCAGGCGATTGCACATCACATCATCACACACAATCCGGAAATGAAAGTATTGTATGTATCCAGTGAAACTTTCACAAACGAAGTAATCGATGCAATCCGCAATAACAAAAGTGAAGAATTACGTACAAAATATCGCAATCTGGATGTATTATTGATTGATGATATTCAATTTGTAATCGGTAAAGATTCAACACAAACTGAATTTTTCAATACATTCAATGATCTTTATAATTCCAACAAACAGATTATCATCTCTTCTGACAAGCCGCCAAAAGAGATTGAAACCCTGGAAGAAAGAATGAGAACCCGTTTGGAATGGGGAGTTCCGGTTGATATTCATGCCCCGGATTATGAAACCCGTATGGCAATCCTGAAACGGAAAGCGGATTTGGATCATATCACTATCTCAGATGATATCTTAGATTACATTGCGCAGAATGTCGTATCCAATATCAGAGAATTGGAAGGAGCACTCAACAAGATCAGTATCTATACAAGACTTGAGAATCAAAAGGAACCATTGACGGTTGAACAGGCAGAAGATATCTTAAGGGATCTGATTTCAAAAGATTCCCAACATGAGATTACACCGGATGTCATTATTAATGTTGTATCCGATCACTTCGGAATTCCTTACAATGACATCGTATCTTCTAAGAGAAGTAAAGATATCGCAACTGCAAGACAAGTCGTAATGTATCTGTGCAGAAAATATCTCGACCGCTATTCTCTCAAACAGATCGGCGACTCAGTAGGCAAAAGAGATCATTCTACCGTTCTCAGTGGAATAGAAAAGATTGAACGTCTTATGGATGAAGACGCACAAATGAAAAAGACAATTGAAACAATAGAAAAAAAATTAAATGTTAATTAAAAAGTTTTCTACATTATTATGTGAAATTTTAATCAAATATGTGGATAACTATGATATATACATGATATATTCTGTTGATAAATATTTTATAATTTATAAACGAATTTTCATCGTACATGCTCTTCTCTTTTTACCTTAACATGTTTTCAACGTTTTCTCTCAACCTGAGAAACATTGTTATACACATTATTTTGATTCATAATAACGGGCTGTGATTCGGATATCTACAAATCCACATGCCCTACTACTATTTCTACTAAATATTATTTATAATATTTGATTATGCCAATCCACAATTTATGGCTGAAAGGAGTTTTACACAATGAAGATCAGTTGCCAGAAATCAGAACTTATGAATGGAATCAATATTGTATCCAAAGCAGTATCCAGCAAAAGTGCAATGCCTAATTTACAATGTATACTAATTGAAACGAGTCTCAGTGAAATAAAATTAATCGCCAATGATATTGAAATCGGAATTGAGACTGTGATAGAAGGAAACATTGCGGAAGCAGGACGAATTGCATTAGACGCCAAACTATTCAGTGACATTATAAGAAAATTACCGGATAGCGAAGTAATGATTGAAACAAATGCAAATTATCAGGCTAATATTCGTTGTGAGCGTTCAAAATTTAATATTCCGGGAACTTCCGGAGAAGACTTTAATTATCTACCGGAAGTTGAAAAGAATAAATATATCAGTTTATCCCAGTTAACTTTGAAAGAAGTGATCCGTCAGACAATCTTCAGCATTTCCGATCAGGAAAGTGCCAAGATCATGACAGGAGAATTATTCGAAGTAACAGGTAATACTTTGAAGGTGGTTTCTCTGGATGGACATCGTATTTCAATTCGAAAAGTGGAATTGAAGGAAAGTTTTGAGAATATGAAAGTAATCGTACCGGGAAAAACATTGAATGAACTCAGCAAGATCATCAAGGATGATATCGATGATGAGATTCGTTTGTATGTGACGGACAAGCATATCTTATTTGAGTTTGACAATACCAAGGTGGTTTCCCGTCTGTTAGAAGGTGAATTTTATAAGATCGATCAGATGCTTTCAAATGACTATGAGACCAAATTCACAATCAACAAGAAGGAATTTCTGGATTGTATTGACAGAGCTTCTCTGTTTATCAAAGAATCGGACAAGAAGCCTATCATCATGAATATTGATAATAATAACATATATATGAAGATTGATTCTTCCATCGGATCCATGAATGAGGAGATTGAGATCAAAAAAGAAGGAAAAGATTTAAAAATCGGATTTAATCCAAAGTTTTTGATGGATGCACTGCGGGTGATCGATGATGAGGACATAACAATTTACATGATAAATGCCAAGTCACCATGTTTTATTCGCAATGAAGATGACAGTTATATTTATCTCATCTTGCCGGTAAGTATTGCAGCATAAAACTTTTGCCGGTACATCCGGATTTCATGCAAGCATGAGCCGTCTGTTTTCTGCATGGATCTTAATAAATGTCATTAACTTAAGCCGGACGTTGCCGGATATGCTATATGTTTTCTATTTCGGGCACGCTTGCGCTTAACTTTAAACGCAACGGTACTAAACTCATGACTCCTATGGTCGTCATTCGTTAAGTGCCGGCGTTTGCAGATAGCCCTACATGGTAAAACATATAACATATAGCATATCCGGCAACTGTGTATTGGCAAATTAGTAAGTAAATGACATTGGATATGAATCGATAAAAATAGATAGAAAAAGAGGATCGATATGGAGACATTGAAGTTAAGGGAAAAGGATGAATTTATCAATTTAAGCCAGCTTCTGAAGGCAATGAATATGGTAGAATCCGGAGCAATGGCAAAGGAAGTGATCGATGAGGGATTGGTCAAGGTAGACGGAGAGACAGAATCCAGATACCGGAGAAAACTCTATGACGGTATGGTCGTTGAGTTTGAAGGCAATGAGATCAAGGTGATAAAGTAGAAAATCAAATTTATGTGAAGCATCACTTTGAAATCAGAGGGAATGAATATGTATATTAATTCATTGGAACTTAGTCATTATCGCAATTATGATCATCTGGCAATTGAATTTGATCCCGGAATCACGATTCTCTACGGAGATAATGCCCAGGGAAAGACCAATATCCTGGAAGCCATTTATCTGTCCGGAACTACAAAGTCACATCGGGGAAGCAAAGATAAAGATATTATAAAGTTTGGAGAGGAAGAGTCTCATATACGATTGAATCTGATCAAACACGATGTGGGTCATCGCATTGATGTGCATCTTCGAAGAAATAAGACAAAGGGCATTGCGGTGGATGGATTGAGTATTCGGAAAAGTGGTGAATTATTCGGAATCGCTCATATGATCTTTTTTTCACCGGAAGATCTTTCCATTATTAAGAACGGACCTTCCGAGCGAAGAAGATTCATGAATTTGGAACTCTGTCAGCTCAACAAACTTTATTATCACAATTATGTGAATTATAATAAGGCACTCAATCAGAGAAATACACTGTTAAAACAGATTGCATTTCAACCGGATCTCAAAGATACTCTGGATGCGTGGGATTTCTATCTGATCGAATATGGCAAATGCATCATTGAAGAGAGGGAAAAATTCATCAGCAAACTCAATGCTATTGTAAGAGATATCCATTCACATCTGACCGGAGGAAAAGAGTCCATCGAGATCGGATATGAGAAAAATGTGACCATCGATCAATATGAATCAATCATGAAAAGTAAAAGAGAGATGGACTTGCGATATCAGACAACACAGGCAGGACCTCACAGAGATGATATCTGTTTTTATATCAATGGAATTGATGTGAGAAAATACGGTTCCCAGGGACAGCAGAGAACCGCGGCTTTATCATTAAAATTAGCGGAGATTGAACTGGTAAAAGAAATGATTCACGATACTCCGATTTTATTGTTGGATGACGTGATGAGTGAACTGGATCACAACCGCAAAAATTATTTACTGGATCATATTCAGGATATTCAAACCATTGTAACCTGTACAGGGTACGATGATTTTATAAAATCAAGATTGTTGATCAATCGGATCTATAAAGTAACAAATGGAGAGATTGAAAATTTAGGAGGTAAAAATGGGACAACAAAGTGAACAGGAATATGGAGCAGATCAAATTCAAGTCTTGGAAGGTTTGGAGGCAGTTCGTAAAAGACCCGGTATGTATATTGGTACAACCTCCGAAAAAGGTTTGCATCATTTGGTATATGAGATTGTAGACAATGCAGTAGATGAGGCACTTGCCGGTTTTTGTACGGAGATAAATGTCATCATCAATGAAGACAATTCGGTTACCGTTATTGACAATGGACGTGGTATTCCGACGGGAATTCAGGAAAAGACGGGAATGCCTGCAGTGGATGTCGTATTTACCATGCTGCATGCCGGTGGTAAATTTGGCGGCGGCGGATACAAGGTATCCGGAGGTCTGCACGGAGTAGGTGCCTCTGTTGTAAATGCACTTTCCGATTGGTTGGAAGTTGAGATTTGTCGAGATGGAAAGATACACAGACAGCGCTATGAAAAGGGAAAGATCATTCATCCGTTGGAGGTAGTCGGTGACACGGGAAAACGAGGAACCACCGTTACGTTTAAACCGGATGGCTCGATTTTTGAGACGCTGGAATTTGATTATGATACATTGAGAACAAGACTTCGTGAGATGGCATTTCTGACCAAAGGATTAAAGATCATTCTTACCGATAAGAGAGAAGGTAAGGAAAAGGAAAGAGAATTCTACTATGAAGGCGGAATCAATGAATTTGTGGCTTACATCAATCGCCACAAAGATCCTCTTTATCCGGAGATCATTTATTGTGAGGGAGAAAAGGATGGTGTGCTGGTCGAAGTGGCTATGCAGCACAACAGTTCTTACAGTGAATCGGTATATACCTTTGTCAATAATATCGGAACCGTCGAAGGCGGTACGCATCTGACCGGTTTCCGTTCCGCTATCACAAAAGTATTTAATGATTATGCGAGAAATAATAAATTATTAAAAGACAACGAAGACAATCTGTCCGGTGATGACTTGAGAGAAGGTATGGCAGCGATTGTCAGCATCAAGATAGAAGATCCGCAGTTTGAGAGTCAGACAAAGATCAAGTTGGGTAATTCTGAGGCGAGAACAGCAGTGGACAATGTTGTGACAGAACAGCTTACCTATTTTCTGGAGTTGAATCCGAAAATTGCAAGGATCATTGTCAACAAAGCGGTTCAGGCACAGAGAGCAAGAATTGCAGCCCGCAAGGCAAGAGATGTTGCAAGAAAATCAACCTTGAATGATTCCATGGCACTTCCGGGCAAACTGGCTGATTGCTCCGACAAGAATCCGGAGAATTGTGAAATCTATATCGTTGAGGGAGATTCCGCAGGCGGTTCGGCCAAAACGGCACGTTCCCGTGCAACACAGGCGATTCTTCCGCTTCGAGGTAAGATATTAAATGTAGAAAAAGCAAGAATTGACAAGATACTCGGCAATGAAGAGATCAAAGCGATGATCACAGCGTTTGGTACCGGTATTCACGAGAATTTTGATATTACCAAACTTCGGTATCACAAGATCATTATCATGACGGATGCCGATGTGGATGGCGCACATATCGCAACTTTACTCTTGACATTCTTCTATCGCTTTATGCCGGAACTGATCCGTCAGGGACATGTATATCTGGCACAGCCGCCGCTTTATAAGCTGGAGAAGAACAAGAAGGTTTGGTATGCATACAGCGATGAAGAACTTGACAACATACTGAAAGAAGTCGGAAGGGATCAGAATAACAAGATACAACGTTACAAAGGTCTGGGAGAGATGGACGCTTCCCAGCTTTGGGAGACTACAATGGATCCGGAGAGAAGAGTTTTACTCCGTGTGGCGATCAACGATGATAACGAATCGGAAATTGATCTCACGTTCAATACATTGATGGGAGACAAGGTAGAGCCGAGAAGGGAATTCATCGAGGAGAATGCGAAGTTTGTAAAGAATCTGGACATTTAAAAGAAG
>CAJOMI010000171.1 GCA_905235545.1 uncultured Lachnospiraceae bacterium
TTTAAGCCCGGTGATACCTTTACGATCTTAAAGGGAGGAAAGGAATATCCGTTTACCATAGCGGGGTTTTATGAGACAGGGCTGCTGAGTTCGGATTATGCCGCTAACAAATTGATCCTGTCAGAGGAGGATTATGCTCTTTTTACCATGTTATTTGAATCTGCCAACGCATACGAGGTTAACTCTCTTTTTTTTGATCCGGTTGATGATTTTGATGTCTATGAATATTGTGACAGGTGCTCGGAGAAAGTCTCGGAGAGTATCAGCCGGGGTGCGTTCTATTCATGCTTTGAAAATGAAAAATTTAGTGAGACATTTTATTTGAATTTATTTCAGTACGTTATTATTTTTCTGGCACTGGTGACTATGGTAGCAGCACTTATTGTGATCCGGCACAAGATATCGAATGATATAGAAGATCAGATGCAGCAGATCGGAGTACTGGAAGCACTGGGTTTTACAGGTCGGGTGAGATTTCCCTTTCTTATGTATATGAATACATGATTGCCGGAGGCATTGGTTCATTGCTCGGAGGCATCATGGCACTTTTAAGTACGCCTCTTGTGAACCGGATGATCGGGAAGATGATGGGGCGCAATGTATATGGCAGAAGCGGATTGGCATGGGTTTTTGTGATCATGCTGCTCGTAATTATCGTGGTTGTTTTATTCGCACTCATCAAAGCCGGTATTGTGAAACGCTATCCCCCTGTTGTTGCATTCAGAAAGGGAATCAGGACGCATCATTTCGGAAGGAACATTCTGCCACTTGAAAAAATACATACGAATATCAATCTGGCGTTGTCACTAAAAGCATTCTTCGGGAGCCTCAGATCAGGTATAGGCATAATGATATGCGTGACCGTTGCCGGAACGGCTATGTTTTTTTCCGTGGTAAATTTTGATTTCTTTAAGAATGGCACAAAGGGTTTTGAAAGCATCATGGGACGGGATGTAAACGCGGTCAGTGTCCATGTAAGGAGCGGCGTGGATCCATGGCAGATTAAAGAAGAGATTCTGAATATTCCTGAGGCCAGAAAAGCATTTGTTATGTATGATACTTATTCCATTTCCGTGAAGAATTCGTCTAACTTCTCAATGTTGTCCGCTATTTATGAAGACTATGATGAAACAGAGAATATACATCCATATATGGGAAGATGTCCGCGGTATGACAATGAGGTCATGATAGGGGAAGGCAGAAGACGGCGGGAAAATATCGGGATAGGAGACAGTTTAGTCCTTGAGTGTAACGGTATTGAGAAAAAGTACATTGTAACGGGAATCATTAACACAATGCTTGATGGTGGAATGGATGTTTATCTTACATCAAAGGGATATGAAAAAATAAATTGTAATGCAAGGGAAGATGTGGTGGCAGTATATCCGAAAGACGGAGTCAGCCTGGAGGAACTCGAGGAAGCGGTTACGGCATATTTTGACAGTAATACCGCTTTGAAAAATACAGGTGGAGAAGATTCTGGCGAAGATATTGAAGACAGAATAAGAACGGCAGCGAATGAGAAGATATCTGTTCTTTTATCACAATACGGCGTTACGGATGTGGACTATGCGGTGCAGATCGGAGATGAGCTATATACGGGTAACAGCAGAGATTTCCGGATAAAAGAGATCACATCCTATAAAGGAAGCATAAAGACGCAGCTTGAACCTATGTCTTCAGCGTTCAAAAATTTCACTCTCGCAGGAGCTGTGATGGTTGCAGTCATCGTGGCGGTGATCCTTGTGATCCTTACGTCAGGGGATGTGCGCAGGCAGAGAGAAAGCCTCGGTATCATGAAGGGTCTGGGATACTCGTCGCGGGATCTGATGATACAGATGGCAATTAAGATTATGCCGGTCACCATAGTCGGAGTGGTTCTTGCCAATGTATGTACGATATATCTGAACAGATTTTTCTGGAATATGGCATGTAATGCGGTTGCGGTAACGAATATTCCGGTCATGATCATAACGGGTGCTTTACTGATCCTGTTCAGTTTTCTTGTGACTTATATCAGTGCAGGCAGGATAAAGAAGATATCGGTCAACGAACTGATGTCGGAGTGAAGCAGTGTAACGAAAAACTTAAGTTTGGATATTGGTTGTGAATAATAATTTTTGGCGAGTGATCACAGGGAAAGAAGGAGAATAATTATGATCAAAAGGAAATACAGATTCCCCGTAAGAATTGTCATGACAGCGGGAATCATGGCAGCGGGTCTGACGGGGCTGGCAGGAAAAAACATATCATCGGCAGAGAGCAGTATCGCGGAAACTGTATCGGCAGAGAACAGTAACATGGAAGAAAAAGAGTTACCTGCAAGCAGCGGAAATAAACATATTGAGGTGGCGAAGGAATACGAAGATGGATGGGAAGATATTAACGATAATGAGTATGTATATTGTGTCGGATCTGTCAGCAAAGTCTATGTCACTGCCGCCGTAATGCAGCTTGTGGATGAAGGAAAGGTAGAGCTTGACGAACCGGTCACAACATATATTCCGGATTTTAAGCTGGCAGATGAAAGGTATCGGGATATCACCGTGCGTATGCTGATGAATCACACATCGGGTATCATGGGAACCACATGGCCGGGCTCGTTCCTTTATGGAGGTGCGGACACCGGGCATCACGATAACTTTCTGAAAATGCTTTCCGTTCAGAGGCTAAAGGCTGCTCCCGGAGAATATGCGGCTTATTGCAATGACGGTTTTGACCTTTTGGAGCGTATTGTAGAAAATGTCAGCGGGATGTCCTATACAGAATATGTTAAGGAGAAACTGGCCTCTCCCACAGGCGGGAAGATGACGGGTACAGGTATGAATTGTTATGAATATGATAACCTGGTGCCTGCCTTCAGTCCGGGAAATAATCTTTTTGAAAATGATGTTTTAATGCCTATTGGAGCAGGCGGCATATATGCGACAGCTTCTGATGTCGCAAAGTTCGGAGCTTCTTTTTTTACGGATGATAATACTCTGCTTTCGGAGAATGCAAAAAAGGCCATGGCAACCGGGTGGAATCAGCAGGATGATCATATGGATAAAAACGGCCTCGGGTGGGATACGATAGAAATGCCGGAATATCAATCATCAGGTGTTACGGTGCTTGGAAAAGGCGGAGACGTAAACAGAAACCATGCATATCTGTTGGTTGCCCCGGGTGAAAAGATCAGTATTTCAGTAAACTCAAATGGCGGAAACAGTAGTTTAAATGAATTGGTGGCGAAGGCGATTCTGGATACCTGCCTTGAGGAACAGGGTATTGAAACAGAGGATGAACAGGACCTTTCCTATGGTTCTTTTCAGGAAATACCGGATGACTATGATGTCTTTGCGGGAGATTATGTCATAAATAATCAGTCGGGAGCGGCAGTCTGTCGTATATCCTTTCCCGACCATCAATATGTGCATACGGAAACGACCGATGTATTCGGAACGACCGCTGCGGATTATATGCTGACCGAGGATGGATGGTTTGAGGAACTTGCCTATGAGGTGGCGGACAGTGACACGGAAGATATCAGAGTGGCGGCTAATCCTGCATTTTTGCGCTTTGAGAGAAAAGAAAACGGGCAGGTTTATATTGCATGCAGGAAAAAAGATATTTATCCGGAGCTTGGCAGTACTTTGAGAGATATGTATGTGGGTGAGAGACTGGAAGGTAATCTGGTGAGCGATACCGTAATGAAGGCTTGGCAAAAGCTTGACGGCACGGATTTTCTCCTAACAGGTGATATCTGGTCTTCGCAGGCCTATGATGCCCCGCAGGCAAAACTGGTGGTGCCTGAAGATCTGCCGGGATATCTGTATATTGTCGGTACGACGCTTTTGAAAGTGGAGGATGAGAATACCGCCGTCGTTTTTACAACAGTTCCGTCGAGTGCAAACAGGGATCTCTTTGACATTTCCGTCAGGGTAGACGGGGATGGTATGAAGCTTGTGGCAAGCAACGGCTTTCAATATATACCGGAGAGCGGGATCCCCGAATTTGACGGCAGTGTTAAGGAGATTGCCTTAAAGACAGGAGAGGCGGTTTGGTACCGCATCGGGGATAGTATGGCAAATACTACGGTAACCATCGCATCCCGGTCTGAAAACAGCACCGTTTATGTATATAATAAATTCGGTGAAGTGGTATATACCAGTCATATTCTGGATGCGGCGGATGAATTACCGATGCCTAAGGGCGGTAAGATATTATTTCTTGGTGAAGACGGAGGCAGCATACAGTTACAGTAAATGAACAAAGTGCTTTGCACTTTGATTCGTTTGCTGCATCGGATGCAAAGCAGTAAATTTCCTTTGTAAATCCGTGCACATCCATGCGCAACATTTATAGTAAGTGCATTTTCTAAATGTACTTACTATAAATAGAAGATAAAAGGAGAGGCGAGAAAATCCAGGCATGAGGCACTTAGAGACAAATTGACGCATTGTTCACAGTTATAGTATAATATAACCACTAATGATTTTGGAGGGCATATTATGAAAATAGGTATTTTGGGGGCCGGCGGGATAGCCGGCGCAATGGCGTATACGGTCAATCACATGGATGAGGCGGAAGGTTACGCCATAGGATCAAGGAGTATCGACAAGGCAAAAGCATTTGCAGAGAAGTACGGA
>CAJOMI010000172.1 GCA_905235545.1 uncultured Lachnospiraceae bacterium
ACGTAAATTGCTACTTGCTCATGTTTTAGCGGTCCTCAGATAAAAATGTGCATTTGTGCAAGCACAAGCACATTTTTACCTTTTGACCTTGGCATCATACTATTTAAATAAGAATGTATGAATTTGCAACACTCATATCGTCATTTTATTGAATATCGCTGTCGTCAAATATATCGCCGCATTCCGGACAGAATTTTGGCGGATTCTTAGGATCCTCAGGTGTCCAGCCACATTTATCACATCGATATAAAGGTGCATCTGCCGGCTTCTTAGCACCACATTCCGGACAGAATTTACCCAGGTTGACAGCGCCGCAGGAGCAGGTCCAGCCAGGTTGTGCCGTTGGCTTTGGAGATCCGCATTCCTTGCAGAATTTGCCGGTGTTAACTGAGCCACAGGAACAGGTCCAGCTGTCTGCCGCCGGAGTACTTGGCGCCGGAGCGCTAGGTGTCGGAGCACTTGGTGCCGGACTTGTAGGAGCAGGATTGACCGGTTGCTGTTGTTGCTGGTTCATTGCAAACAGTGCATTGGCATCCATGCCGCCGGCCTGTGTAGCCATATTCATACCGGCAAATGCCATCATAGGTCCGGTTGAGGTGTTCGCTGCTGCGGACTTCATAGCTTCTGCCTGAGCACCGACCAAAGTAGCGCCGGCCATACCCGGATTACGTAAAACAGCAGTCTTTTGCAGTTCTTTGATCATTGCCTCGTCTTCTTCGGAAGCCTTGATCGTATTGACACCGAAGGATACGATACGGATACCGCGGAGTTCACCCCACTTCTCGGACAGTACGTTGTTGAGCGCATCTGAGAGTTCCATGGTGTGTGCCGGAATGGAACTGTAGCGGATTCCCATTTCGGAAATCTGTGCAAATGCCGGCTGTAAAGCGGTCAGCAACTCAGATTTCAACTGGCTGTCAATCTTGTCGCGGGTGTATTCGTCTGCTACGTTACCGCATACTTTTTCATAGAAAAGCAACGGATCAAAAATCTGATAAGAGTATTCACCGTTACAACGAACAGCGATGTCGACATCTAATCCGATATTATTGTCCACTACACGGAACGGAACCGGATTGGCCGTGCCGTACTTGTTGCCCTTGATCTCCTTGGTGTTGAAGAAATAAACACGCTGATCCTTACCGGTATCTCCGCCAAAGGTAAAACGTCTTCCGATATTGGAAAAAGTCTTACCGATGCTGCCACCCAGATCACCGCTTAACAAACTCGGCTCAGAGGAGGTATCGAATAAGAATTCACCGTCCTCGGCGCAGAACTCTACAACCTTACCCTGATCCACAATGATCATACACTGTCCTTTGTTTACTGCGATGACAGATCCGTTGGAAATGATGTTATCATTACCGTTGTTTGAAGTGCCAAAGGCACCTTTTGTACGTTTTTTTCCTTTGGTTACCAATACATTGTCATCCAATGCTTCGCAGTAAAAATACTCTTTCCACTGATCGGCGGCAACTCCCCGAATGGAACCGCCTATTGCTTTAATTAATCCCATAGTATTCTCCTTTTCTTATAAAAATTGATGTCTCTATTATACCTTTTATGTCGAAAAAAGTCTATGCTATTAATTGAAATTTAAGAAAAGTATCCAATGGATAATATGTAAATTATCTATAAAACAGTATTCAGAATGGTGAAAATTTATGCTATACTGATAGCGGTGATATTTCAGCTTGGAAACAACCTGTATGCGGCTATCGCAGTCCTGTCGGTTTTCGAAGACAGACAATTTGCAAACAGGAAGTTTTACAAGTATGGGAAAGAGGAATTGTTGTAAGGCAGGAAAAAAGAGGACGACAAACACATGGAAAAGAATCAGGAATACGACATTATAATAGAAGATATCGGAAATGACGGTGAGGGAATCGGTCACATTGAAGGCATGGCTGTCTTTGTGAAGGACACCGTGGTCGGAGACGAGGCGAGGATCAAGATCATTAAGGTAAAAAAGAATTATGCATACGGAAGATTGATGGAGATCCGAATCCCGTCGCCATACCGCGTAGAGCCGATCTGTCCGCTGGCGAGAAAATGCGGCGGCTGCAGTATTATGCAGATGGATTATAAGGAACAGCTTCGGTGGAAGCAGAACAAAGTGGCGAATTGTCTGAAGCGGATCGGTGGTATCGCGGATGTGGAAGCGAAGATGGAACCGATTATCGGTATGGATCGTGCAGGGGATGAGGCATTCCCGGCAATCCGCTACCGGAATAAGGCGCAGTTTCCGGTGCAGAGAGGAAAGGATGGACGACCGGTCATCGGATTCTATGCCGGACGGACACATTCCGTGATGGATACGGATGTCTGTTATCTTCAGGATCCGGTAAATGATGAGATCATCCGAAAAATTCGTTCCTTTTTGGAGGAATATCAGGTGGAACCGTATGATGAGGAAACACATACCGGCCTTGTGCGGCACATTTTGACCCGAGTGGGACGGAAGACGGGAGAAGTTATGATCTGCCTGATCTTAAACGGAAGAGAATTGATTGGCAAGGTCGGAGACCGCGGGGCGGGCAGATATGCGAATTTGGAACAGGAATTTGTAAGGCAGATGCAGGACATTCCGGGCATTACAAGCATTTCCGTCAATGTGAATACCGAGAAGACGAACAGAATATTGGGAGATACCTGTCGTACAATCTGGGGCAGGGACACCATCACCGATTACATCGGAAATGTGAAATACCAGATCAGCCCGTTGTCTTTTTATCAGGTGAATCCGGAGCAGACGGAGAAGCTATATAACAAGGCGTTGGAATATGCGGATCTCCACGGAGATGAGATGGTGTGGGATCTGTACTGCGGGATCGGGACCATTTCCCTGTTCCTGGCACAGAAGGCAAAACGGGTCTGCGGCGTGGAGATCATTTCGGCAGCGATAGACGACGCAAGAAAAAATGCGCAGATGAATGGTTTGAAAAATGTGGAGTTTTTTGTAGGGAAAGCAGAAAAAATATTACCGGAACAGTATGAAAAGACGAAAGAGAGGGCGGATGTGATCGTGGTGGATCCGCCAAGAAAAGGCTGTGATGAGGTGGCACTTCAGACGATGATCAAAATGGCTCCTGAGAAGATCGTCTATGTGAGCTGTGACCCGGCAACGCTGGCGCGGGATGTGAAGGTGCTGGTGGCAGCGGGATACGAGGTGAAGAAGGTCTGTGCCTGTGATCAATTTGCGCACAGCGGGCATTGCGAGACGGTTTGTCTTTTGGGCAACAAAAATAGAAAGCCGGACGATTATCTGAAAGTCAATATAGACGTGGATAAGATCCACGATATATTGGATCAGGAGAAAACTGAACGAGAAGCAGAGAAACAATCAAAGTCAGAATAATACAGATGTTGTTTTACGTACAAAGTAGAAAAATAACC
>CAJOMI010000173.1 GCA_905235545.1 uncultured Lachnospiraceae bacterium
ACTGGCACAGATTTATTTTAAGGATTTTACCAGATGTCTTGTGATCCGAATGCGCGGGGTACCGGCATTGGATGCAACGGCGATGCATTCACTGGAGGAGCTATATGAGAGTTGTAAACAAAACGGAGTACAACTTATTTTTTCTCATGTAAATGAACAGCCGATGAAGACGATGGAAAAATGCAATTTTGTAGATAAGATCGGAAGAGAGAATTTCCGGCCGCATATCGATGATGCGCTGGAATGGGCGGCAAAAATCGGGCAGGAACCGATTTCATAAATAAGTCGACATGGATAGGACAAATGGTGTATAATATTTGAGGACTCCCATAGAACGGGTTTTTCTTCTTATTGGTATGGCATCGGAGGTGTGGAGAACCAATACACGAATGGAGAGGAGAATAATGGGGTACAGCAGATATGATTTTACGCAGTATTTTATAGATAACAGTGAAGATTATAATAAGACCGGAAGAGCCTCGAGGCAGATTCATTATGAGGTGGTATCTTATCAATGTAACGGATTGGAAAAATTGTTCAGACGCCATCATGAGATGAATTATGAAATTTACTATGATGAGAATCGCAATGTCATTCAGATCAATTTTCAGAAGACGAACGGAAAAAGTGACTGGTTTGTCAATATATTTGAATTTTCGGACAAATATTATGACGCGATAGAGTTTGGAGGTCATAAGCTTCAGCTCAAAGTTCACCATGGATGGGGAGAGATGTATAAGTCTGTCAAAAAGACGATCCGAGACAAGTGGAAGCAACTCTATGATGAGAATCCGGGCGCTGAGACGGAGATTGTGGGCTGGTCACTGGGCTCCGGGCAAGCAGTTCTCTGTTGCCAGGATCTGAACTATAATTTCGGAGTAAAACCACATCTGATCACATTCGGAAGTGTCCGTCCGTTTGCTTCGAGCAAAAAGGAAAGAAGCCTGCTCAAAGAGTACCTGTCTACGGTGAGTGAAGAATGCTATAATTTTGCGAACATCAATGATATTGTGACATATATGCCGCCTTTCAGACAATTTACTACGATCAACAGAGTTGAGATCGGACAGGACCAAAAAAGAACGGTTGGAAGATTGCTGAGACCAAAGGTGTATCATACGACATACGATTGTGACGAACTGTACAGGGAAGTTGATTAGATTTTATAATATCTATAGTGAAACGTGGAAGCGTTTTTGAAATATGTATCGGAGGTGACCAATATGGAAGATCGAATTAAAACAATGCGAAGAAATAAGATGATAACCGGTGTTTTGCTCTTGTGCCTTGGTGCGACTCTGGTTCTGTGGCCGACAAGTGCGCTGGCTACGCTGGCAAAGGTGGCAGGATTTTTTCTGATGGTATATGCGGTGGCTGGTATTATCAATTTTGCCTTTGGAAGTAAAGGTGTTGATGCCGTGGTGACTCTGATCATTGATATTGTGGGCGCAGGGCTTGGACTGTATCTGTTTTTGAATCCGGAATGGTTCATAGAGGTATCAAGCAAGCTGTTCGGCGTTATCATACTGATCCATGGAATCCGTAATCTGTATGATTCGGTTACGATATTGCGCAAACTGGATACCGGTTGGAAGAATTCTATGCTCTTCTCCATCATTGTTGTTTTACTTGGATTGTTTGTAATTGCGAATCCGTTAGGAATTCCGAATATGATCGTTCGTATCATTGGAATTATTCTCGTGTTAAATGCGATATTGGCATTTTACAATATGTCGCGTATGAGGATATAGTTTAATCCAGCCATTCCAGGCTTGTCACATATATAAGTTCGCAGTCGGTTCTTGAGGTGCTGGAATTCCACCAGAAGTTTGTTCCGTCCGGCTTGTTTGCACTTAAATTTACCAGATATCCCTGGATTCTGATATGATCCCCTGTTTTAATCTTCTGAATATTGTCACCGATCTTATCATCCGCTGCAATCAGATGATTGTTGGAAGATTGGCTTGTGATAGCATTTCTACCACCGACAGCATCTGTTTCTTCATAGGAATCTGTTCTCCAGAAATACCAGCGGTTGGATTGACTCCAATGAAAATCGATCCGGTCATTATATTCTGCAATCTTACCCCATGCAAGAGCAATATCACGGGGAACGAGCTTTCCGGCAATATCCGAATCATTGTATGTGTGAGTTTCCACAACCAGTGCGTCGATATCGTATGTGTATTTATAGTCAAGTGTTACGGTATAACCATCCAGTTCAAAAGATGTTTCCCCCGATGTCGGCTCCTGAACAGGATCCGGTAGATTTGGAATTGCTCTATGGTAAGAATCTTCTGCCGTTCCGCATCCGGAAAGAAAACAAAAAAGAATCAGTATAAACATAAAACAGTTTTGCTTATTTTTTCTATAAAGGCTATATTTTGATACTTTCTTATTTGTCATGGGATTTAACCTCCGCCATCTTGTCATTCAACTTATAATCGGATTATAGCATACTTCTGATCGATTCGCTATTCATTCTTTATATCGGGAAGACAACGATTCGGAATGCCCGGGTGAGGATACAGAGAATCCGGTTTACACAATTTTTACATTGTAGGAGATAATCCAGCCGTTATAAGTTTTCCCTTGCTTTTTAAAGGTGACTTTATACCATGTGTTACCTTTTTTCTTTTTGGAACTCAAAACGGTCACCTTTGCGTTTTTCTTCAGAGAAGTCAGCTTTTTGGATGATACGGAATAGGATTTTCTCACATTGGTGACGGATGCACGCACTTTTCCCTGTTTTGCAATGATTACCTTTTCGGAAGGGACAAAACTGCTGATGGATTCCGATCCGGATTTGTAGGTGACTTTATACCATGTTCTTCCGCTTTCATCCTTTGTGGAATAGGTGACGGTCATGACAGTATTTTTGGAAGGGGTCGCAATTGCATTGTTATCTGCGGCATTGGTACTGCTGTAAAGGATGGTGTCGGATTTTGCAAGGGCAAGCCTGGTGTAACCGAGATTCGTGTGGATTGCGACAGGGGATGTAAATCCACTGTATACTTTTTTGGAGTTTACTTTTTTATAGGAACGTATCTTGTAATAATAGCATTGACCACCGTTAAGACCGGTGTTTTTGAAGGTGGTTGTCGCGTTTGTGTTTATGGTCTTGATCATTTTATATGTTCCGTTGAAAGAAGATGCCCGATATATCTCGTATCCGGAGCTTGCGCTGTCCTTTTTCCAGGAAAGCGTGATATAATTTGTGGATTTCTTTTTTGCTTTTAACCCGGATACGGTTTTTCCGATGATGTTGAAAGAAATGTCTTTTGATTGGGCATAATGATTCTTTCCGGTAATCCGTGCCGTGGCGACACCGATATTTTTGTTATTTATATAAGTTACCGAGTAATCCACTCCCGGAACGAGTGTTGTGCCACCCAGAGTGACGGTGATCGGAGGCGTGATATTGCCGCCGGTGTAGATTTGATCCGGGATGGGAGAAATCACAGCGGATGAAATGCTGACTGTATCCGGTGATGCAGCTTCCCATGAGCTGGCGTAGTAAAAGTTCATGTCCACATTTCCGGAAATGCCGTTTACTTTTCCGGAGCTGGAATACTGCCAGTAATCAAATGCTCCGCCATAGGTGGTATTAGTTGTGTAGTTGGCAAGCCAGATCGGATAAAGGGCACTGATCTTTGAGGCATTTAACTGATTCTCCAACATGCTCTTATTGGCATAGACCATAGGGGTATAGCCGGCGGCAGAAATCGTCTCACAAAATGCAAGGCAGATATCAGTCGCTGCTTCTTTGGACAAATTTGCGGTCTTGAGACGTCCTCCGGTAGAAGAATCCGATGCATATTCATAATCCATGATAAGTGGCATGGTCACTTTATAATTTCCAAGGTGATTTAATATGTATTGCGCCTCAGCTTTTGCTTCCGCTTTCGTAATCGCCTGGGAAAAGATATATACGCCGACTTTCACACCGGCAGCTTCGGCATTTTTCATATTTGTGTCATAATATTCATCTTTTGTGTTTTCATTTAGTGTGCCGGCAGGTCCGTAGCCGCGATAACCTACCCGTATAAAAGCATAATCAATTCCTGCTGCTTTTACTTTGTTCCAATCAATCTCTCCCTGCCATTTGCTGACATCAATTCCGTTGACAATTGTTCGATTTGCAAAGATATCATGGTGGGAGTAGGTTTTCCCTGTGTAAGAATTGAAGGTGTTGAAATTACCGTAGCGAGATAATCCGTGGTAAGTGAGAAAATCATCCGAATTGTTATTTGGATCATTGTCATAGAATTCTTTCGGGATATTCCTGCCGGATAAGCGACCTGCACCGGGATCTTCTGTTGCAGCGAAGGAAACGGAGGGGTTGCAAAGCAGTAAAAATAAGGTAAACAAAATAATATAGAAATAAAGATGTTTTTTTATTTTCATATGTATATGGCCGGATGTCCGACAGCCTCCTTTTGTGATAGTTTTTTTATCTCAGATGGAGATTATTTGTACCTCTATAAGTGGTAATTAAATAAATATGTCCCGGTGGGAGCTCAATCTTAGGTTGAGAGAAAAGCCTCCGGCAGATTGCGGGAATGCGCGGATAAAAAGGTCAGCGAAGCTTAATCGCATTCCGTAGCAAGAACACTGGGAACGTGCTTGAATTATACATGACACCGGCATATACGTCAAGCAATCCCCATGTGCCGGATAATATTCAAGTCTCGCTCGCGAGACTTGGCGCCGGATTTGCGACCGCTTTAGCGGTCTTTCTCTGCAAATCCGTGTGTATCCTCGCAGAGCCTATATCTCAGACGGAGATTGAACCCCGCCTGAGACAAGGTTGTTGCCCCCGCCTTCGCTCTGCTTAGAGGCGTGGGTCATCTTCGTCTTAGATATACGGAATACCGGGATAAAGCTGGGGAAATAAATGAATTTGAAAAAAATAAAAAAAATACTTGATTTTTTTTTCGGTATCATATATAATTTTTTTTGTTGTCAAGCAAATAACAATTTATATTGCGGGCCGCTAGCTCATTTGGTAGAGCACCTGACTCTTAATCAGGGTGTGCGGGGTTCGAGCCCCCGGCGGCCCACTAGAAGAATC
>CAJOMI010000174.1 GCA_905235545.1 uncultured Lachnospiraceae bacterium
TGTCCTCCCGTTTTGTATATGGAGAGACGATTACCAGAGAGAAACTTGCAATGGTGGATCAGGCGGAACAGCTTCTGCTGGATCTTGGATTTCACCAGATACGGGTACGGATTCACGGCATGATGGCAAGGATCGAACTGCGGCCGGAAGAATTTGACCGGTTTATGCAAAAAGACATCAGGGAGAAGGTCGTTATGAAACTGAAAGAGTACGGGTTTACCTATGTCACACTGGATCTGCAGGGATACCGGACCGGTAGTATGAATGAACTGTTACAATGATACACGTTATAATTCAGTGGTAATGTCATTACGTTAAGCCGGCAACTGTGTATTGGTCAATGGCTGAATTGTAGCGGAGACGCTATAGGAAAAACGGATAAGTCGTTATAGTCCTTGACAATTATGAGAAAAATAATATAATGACAATATCTATCAATAAGGAATAATCATTACAGGTTTCCGTCTGATCAATCCGTATACATTGTGCGCAGTAAGACGGGAACGGGGGATAAAGGAGATAACCGCATGGATGAAAATGCAGTGCAGAGAATCAAACAGTTAAAGGAAGAAAAAGATGTTGTCATTTTAGCACATTATTATGTGGACGGCGAGGTGCAGAGAATTGCGGATTATGTGGGCGATTCTTATTATCTGAGTAAAGTTGCTACAAAGGTAAAAGAGAAAAATATCCTGTTTTGCGGGGTATCCTTTATGGGAGAAAGTGCCAAGATACTGAACCCGGAGAAGAAGGTTGTGATGGCGGATCAATATGCGGATTGTCCGATGGCACACATGGTCACACCGGAACGAATCGCTGAGGTGAGAGCAGAATACGATGATCTTGCAGTTGTGTGTTATGTCAATTCAACGGCGGAGATCAAAACGTATTCGGATGTGTGTGTTACTTCTTCCAATGCGATCCGGGTTGTGGAGCGGATCAAGGCAAAAAACATTTTCTTTATTCCGGACAATAATCTGGGAAGATATGTGGCTGAGAAGGTGCCGGAGAAGAACTTTATCTTTCATGACGGTTTCTGTCATGTACACAAAGGAATTGAGGCATCCGCAGTGGAAGAGGCAAAGAGATTACAGCCGGAGGCTTTGGTGCTCACCCATCCGGAATGTACGATGGATGTTCTTGAAATTTCCGATTTCATCGGAAGTACGTCAGAGATCATTGACTTTGCGACCAGGAGTGATGCGGATAAATTCATCATCTGTACCGAGATGGGCGTGTTCTTTGAACTGATGCAGAAGAATCCGGATAAGAAATTCTACTCCGTGGGACACAGACAGTTTTGCCCGAATATGAAGCTAGTCACATTGGACAAGGTGTTAAACGCATTGGAGACGATGGAGCCGGAAATTATCCTGGAACCGGAAGTGATGGAAAAGGCACTTATCCCGTTGCAGAAAATGCTCGAGCTTGCAGAATAAGGATGATACATTGCCTGTAGCGTTATCGCTTTATCCGTATAAGCGTATGAGATGTGTGAACCCTGTGACGATTGGTATATATTACCAATATAATTTGGCAGTATGTCGGTTGCTGTTTTCTGTAGATTGATATACAATGGATACAGTTGTATATAGACTTAAGACATTCCTGAGTAGATTACAATACGGATTGCGACAGAACAGACAGGAATCCGGTGCCTGAGCTCATGAATGTCTCTTTAGAAAGAAAAGGAGAAAACATGCGCAAGAAGTCACACATTTCATTGGCGAAGTATATTGTCAATACATCGGATCAGCAGACATTGGATAAGCATAAAAAGGCATTTTATTTCGGAAGTATTCTTCCGGATTGTAAGCCGTCTTTTTTGACAAAACGACATGAGATGGATGAGACCTTTGATATAGTAAAGAGAAAAATGGATTATCTGACGAACGGATTTCACAATTTTGATGAACATTCCACCAGATATTTTACGCGGTTGGGAGAGGTGACACATTATATAGCGGATTATTTTACCTTTCCACATAACAAAGAATATCCCGGTAATATGCGGCAGCATTGTGAGTATGAGGGCAGGCTGAAACATATGCTCAGAGAATACATTGCGAATCTTTCCGAGGAAGATTTTTTGAGGTGGAAGGATGGCAGCGTGATAGAAAACGGGGAAGAATTTCAGAGTGTTTCGGATATCTGTGAATTTATATGTTCCGAACATGTCAGATATATAGGGCAGCAGGATCACTCTGTTGAGGAGGATTGCAGATATATCGTAAGTATATGTTGTAAAATAGTGATATCGATCTTACAGATATCTGCAAAGTCTATGGAATCATATAAGGAATATACAATGGCATAATGAAATCAAAAAGAGGAATCAGCCCGACCGGATGGTTCCTCTTTTACAAGCGTATATATTTCAGACGAAGATGCCCCCGCCTCTAAGCAGAGCGAAGGCAGATTCATTTATTAAATTTCAGATTGTGAAATTTTAATCTGATTTTAATCTTTCCCAAAAGATTATTTAATCCTGAAATGTTAGAGTATTCTCATCGGAAGGACATCCCGATCATATAACATTTCAGGAAAAGAGGTATAAAAAGATGGACGAATTTGAAAAAGTAGAAAAATTAAGACAGCGTGCAAATGTAACGTATGAAGAGGCCAGAGAGGCTTTGAAAGAGTGCAACGGCGATCTGTTAGATGCAATGGTGTATCTGGAAAAACAGGGAAAGGTCAATGCACCGGAAAGCAGTGTATTTAAAACAAGTTATGAGGAACAGACACAATATAAGGATGTACCGGCTACGGTATTGGAACAACAGAAGAATACAGATAAGAAATCCTTTGGAGAGAAGTTTAAGCATTTGTGCAAGATTATATGGGAGAAACTTCGGGATAACACGTTGCTGGTCGAACGAAAAGGAAAGGAAGTCATCAAACTTCCGCTTTGGGCAACAGTACTGATATTACTGTTTGCATGGCATGTGATCCTGGTTGCGGTTCTGATTTCCTTATTCTTTGATTTCCACTACAGTTTAGAAGGGGAAGGCGATCTGGAAAAAGCAAACAAGGTTATGGAAAAGGCAACAGAAGCAGCCGATCATGTAAAACAGGAATTTGACAAATTATAAAAGAAACAGAGAGCGCTCGGATTCGAATTGGAACCATGTCTGCCAGAACAGACATGGTTCCAATTCGGTGTGTAAGAGTAAAATGATAATGCCTTGTAACAGCGAAAAGCATCTGTTAAAATAGAGACATTGAAATTGCAGTTTTGGCTGTAGGGAAAGGAGAAAAGATGGGAGCACATATCTTAGTTGTGGAAGATGAGGGAAAACTGGCAAGGTTTATAGAACTGGAATTGGTCCATGAAGGTTATACGGTGGAGAAAGCAACAGATGGGCGGGCAGCTTTGGATATGGCGATCCACAA
>CAJOMI010000175.1 GCA_905235545.1 uncultured Lachnospiraceae bacterium
ATCCTCCAATGCAATCTGGTTCGGATGTCTGTGTCCGCGAAGATTCTTTTTACCCGGAAGTGTGACATCAATCGTCTCCCTCTTCATCTTCTCGGTGCGGAGCATTCTTGTAATCTTTGTCCGCTCTTCTTCCAGCTTCTCCTCAATCGCCGATCTGGTATCATTGACCATCTGACCGACTGCAGGTCTTTCTTCTGCCGGTACATCCTTCATACCCTTAAGCACTGCTGTGAGTTCTCCCTTCTTGCCGAGAACTGCAACCTTGATGTCATTCAAGCTGTCCAGATCCTTTGCACTCTCGATCTTTGCAAGCGCCTCTGTTTTGATAGCTTCTAATTTTTCCTTCATAATCTGTCTCCTTCTTATAAATATGAAAAGCCCGCCCCAAATAGGGACGAGCTAATAAGTCGCGGTACCACCCATATTCCAAAACACACCATGTGTCTTGACTCTCATCATGGGATAACGTCCATGCCCCGTCAGAACCTACCACCCGCAAAGGCTTCAATCCCGAAACTCCGGTGTGAAATTGAAATACTATGTGAACCAGAGGAAGCTTACAGCCGATGACTTCCCCTCTCTGTTGGAACGTAGTATTCTTTTGCACCATCATCGTCTTATCTTTC
The DNA here is from genome assembly GCA_905235545.1 of uncultured Lachnospiraceae bacterium. Classification (GTDB taxonomy): domain Bacteria; phylum Bacillota; class Clostridia; order Lachnospirales; family Lachnospiraceae; genus CAG-590. The sequence continues at coordinate 627 of CAJOMI010000175.1, forward strand.
CCTATTTTAACATCTTTTTCACCTGTGTCAAGTATCCTTTTGATAATAAATGATTGATCACCGCTCCGATAAACAGTGAATACATACAAAAATACAACCATAGCATGGCGAGCACGATGCCTGCAAGGGAACCATACATCAAAGAAAAGTTAGGAAAATGCTGGATATAAAGGACTGCCAGTCTGGAAATAACCAACCATGCAATAGAAGCGAAAGCAGCACCCGGCATCTGTGACTTTGTCCGTTTGCCCAGATTCAATTTCTCCTCATCATCTTTGGGTATACCAAATCCCCCCGGCAAAAGCACATACAACATTAAAATAAAGGTATAGAACAAAAGCCAGCCCCACACATAGCGTATCAGCAAAAACAAAGTTTTCGCCTTTGATTCCACGGCAAATATGTCATGTATATAAATCTGATAATAATGACCTACAATCATATAACCGGACATGACGAGAGCAAACACAACAATCAATAGAATCGTATATACAATCGCCACAAGCCGAAGTTTTAAAATACTATAGTCCTTTCTAAGCTGATACATGGTATTGAATCCATCCATCAATGCAGCAATACCCTTTGATGCTGACCATAATAATGTAATGACCGATAAAGAGATTACCGTACTGCCTGCTCTGGAATACAAATCATTAATAATCGTGCTTACATAGGATTGCAGATCATCTGAAATAATCCGCATTACAAGATTCAGCACATCTTCCTGTGTAAAGGGCAGATATGTGGTGACCGCAAGTATCAAAGAAGTAAGCGGCACGATTGACAACAGTAAAAAGAAGGCAGACTGCGCAGCAAAAACCGCTGTATAATTATCCGCGATCGTTTCCAAAAAACGATGTAAATAATGAACTAACAATTTAGTTTTTGAAAATCGATTCTTCTTTTGATTTTCTGCCATGTCTCTTATCTTCCCATCAATTCATACATATCTTTCAGTTCCACCGATGTATAATAATGCTCTATAATATCGCGTGCGGAATATCCCATCTTAGCCATGTCATTTGCACCATTCTGGCTCATACCCACGCCATGTCCAAATCCACCGCCACGAAGCGTATAACCATCTGTAAGATCAATATAATAATACGCACTCGGAAGAGATGTCCAGCCTGTCACAACAGACCCATCCTGTTTCTTAATTGTAACATCTTTGGGACAAAACAACGCCCTTGCATTGGTCTGTCCGATTACCAATACCGTTTCCTCTGAACCGGTAATCAAAACCTCTTCGATGATTCCGCTATCTCCCCGTTTTGAAACCTCTATACTCTGCAAATCTCCAATGCCGCTGATTGCTTTCTTCTCAAACAGTCCCTTTGCATTTTTTACCTTGATATTTTCCGACATAGCTTCGATTCTGTCATACAAATTGGAATTGATCGTCTGCTGCATCTCCTCTTTGGTCATATGAACTTCCCAACGGAAAAACGGTTCTTCCGCTTCGATAAACCCGTTTCCGAGATATCCATCAATAAAATTCTGAAAACTGGCTTCGTTGCTCAAATTTGCAATATCATTAAGCTCTGTCTCCATGGTATCTAGCAGATACGGTTCCTGCACTCCTCCCCACACAGCACTGTTATTACTTGTCGTACCACAAGAGGTAGAGAAGAAAAAGGCTTCAATCACCTGATTGTCATAACACGGAACAACACCGTATGTATCATCTACCGCATAGATCGCTCTATCATCCTCCTCAACATTGTTGTATACCTGACTATAAATACTGTCATCTAAATGTGCTCCGTATTGGGAATATGTATCGCTTTCCATCTGCCGATATGCATAGGCTCTGGCACAAATCGCCTGGGCCTTAAGTGCCTCCATCTCGTAGGAAACAGGCATCTCACTCGGCACGACTCCATATAAATAATCTTCTACGGAAAGATCATTGACGATCAGAATTCCCTGATCGGTTCTGGATAGTTCGATTGTCCCGCGGTATGACGGATTTCCACTTTGCCGTTCTATAGAATTAATGGTAATCTTTCCATCCTCTTCCTTGGATGCAATCCTCGCATTTCCATTTGCCAATTCTTCACGGAACGTAAGAATCTCATTTGCCGAATATTCCGTTACATTCTCTCCGAATGTAACGGTAAAATCCGTGTCGGATGTGATCAGGACAGTGTTATGATAATACGTTGTATAATTATTATCACTGATCAACACTCTTATATTTTTCGAAGCGATATCCTCTGTGATCAATGCCGCCTCTAACAGTCCATCTTTAATATAAAGAGAAACCTGATCATATCCAATCAATGTACCTGCTGACTGCATCGCTTTTATCGTGCCTTTAACCTTATATACATTAAATACATCTGACAAATAAACAGGTTCCTCATATCCTTCTATCGTCAGCACACCGTCCGCCAATGAAGTCACCTTTGCACTTTTCAACTCAGCAGTGTGATCTGAGATTGCAGTTACGCCATCATTGGATAGTGCAAGATCGCAAAGACAACCGGACATTTTCTCTTCCACAGAATAATTCTTTGAAACTGCAAACTTCTGTGTGCCTCCGCTGATATAGGTAAGTAGCAGTTGGTTTCCACCCTCTTCCAAAACCTTATCCACATATGCATTGTAAACTGTAATCGTATCGCTGCTCTCTCCAAGGCAAAGAATAATCTCATTATTGGATACATAGAAATCCGCCACCATACCGATATAACTAACGGACAATCCATAATTTTTCTCCATATAATAATCGCCGCTACTGGTACTGATCACCTCATAGAGAATACCGTTGATTTCTTTGTCGTTTGCACTGTCTATATCATATATATATAAACTTGTACGATACAATCGGTCCAGTTCCAATTGTTCAATTAACATATCATACACGGATTGAAACTGTCTCTTTGTGATAGGTATAAAGCCCGGCCAGTGTTTCCATGCGCCCGTAATCTGATCCTCAGAAACACCTGCCGCTTCTGCCAGTTCTTTGGCTGCCTTTACGGTAAAGGACGACCCCAACCGGTCTGTATATTCATAGTCGTTGATACCCAAATAGCTGATCAATCGATTCGCTTCCGCATTCGACATGATATTATCCGTTAACCTTTCGTAATATCCCAACTTGATCAATACTCCACCAATCACGCCTATGATTGCTAAGAGCAGGATACCTCGCATCAATTTTCTGTTCCGTGTCGATTTTTTTGCTGCTTTCTTTTTATGTCCTTTCATCATCGTCTCCCTATCTATCGTTATTGCATTCGGCGAAGTCAAAACTACGACAAGAAATAAAAATCTTCCCGTCGGCAAACGTACCCCCTTGCAATTTCATGAGAAAAGCAGCCGTCAGACAGATGAGATAATATCTGTCATCTAAAGCTGCTTCCATATCTTTGGTACTTCTTACTATCTTATGTATCTTATAAATCTTTAGTATCTATATATGTTATCTTATGTGTTTTCAAACTACTAAGTAGAAGAACCGGAAGTGCCGTTTCCTGTGTTTTGAGTCCTAGCCAAGCTAGGTGGGCGACCACATATAAGATTCTGTCTTCCAGTCAATGCAGGCCTGACATCCACCTATAGATATCGGTGTCCCATGAAAATAAATGTAGGTTCAAAATCACAGGAGTTGTCGTACACCCCAGTCGTTCTACCCAATATCTTTCGTAAAATCTAATATGATTATACAATATTTCTTATAAAAAAACAAGAAAATATTCCTTGAAAATTTATATTGTATCAAGTATCATAAACAGGAGTATATATGATAAAACACAACCTAAGGAGGGTAGTCTGATGTCTAAGAAAAATGTTATTGTTGCTCAATCCGGAGGTCCAACGGTCGCTATCAACGCATCATTATCCGGTGTGATTGATGCAGTTATAAAAAATGACCACTTTGATACGGTCTACGGATCCGTTTACGGAATACTTGGAATATTGAACGATCAAATCATCAATCTTTCCGAACAGGCAGCGAATACGCCGGACTTTATCAATACCTTGAAGACAAGTCCTGCCATGTATCTCGGCTCCTGCCGTTACAAGCTCCCGGATTATGAAGATGATGATGCATCCTATGCCTTTTTATTCAAACAATTTGAAAAATACAATATCGGAGCATTCTTCTATATCGGCGGTAATGATTCCATGGATACCGTGTTAAAACTGAGCCACTACGGTCGGCAGATCAACAGCGAGATCCGTATCATTGGTATTCCGAAAACCATCGACAACGATCTCTGTATTACAGATCACACACCGGGATATGGATCTGCCGCCAAATATGTCGCTTCTTCCATTTTGGAGATTGCGCACGATACCTTTATATACAGTGTCAAAAGCGTCACGATCGTCGAGATCATGGGACGGGATGCCGGCTGGCTGACTGCAGCTTCCGCTCTGGCAAGAAATTCCTACAATACCGCTCCGCATCTGATCTATCTGCCGGAGGTTCCTTTTGACCGTCGAGGATGTACAGGATCAGCTTTCAAGACGCAATAACGTAATCATCGCTGTATCGGAAGGCATTCGGGATAAAGCAGGTAATTATATCAGCGCATCCACTGCAAAAACGGATCAATTTGGGCATTCCCAATTAAGCGGAACCGGCAAATGCCTTGAATATCTGGTCAAGGAATCCATCAATGTCAAAGTGCGTTCCATTGAGATCAATGTCCTTCAGCGATGTGCGGCGCATTTGTCTTCTCGCACCGATTTAGATGAATCCTTTTCTCTTGGAAGTTATGCCGTCAGCGCAGCAATGGAAGGAAAGACAGGGTGTATGCTGACCTTGCATCGTGAGTCCAATCACCCATATAAAGTGTCAATCGATACGGCAGATATTGCAGCAATCGCCAACGAAGCCAAATCAATTCCTTGCGAATGGATCAATGAAAGAGGGAATGATATCAAACCCGCACTCTTCGAGTATATGGCACCTCTGATCGTCGGAGAACCACAGATTCGTTATGAGAACGGACTTCCCGTGTACTTATCGGTAAAACACTTAGACACAGGCATCTAACCGGACTACGTTAAAAATACCGGTTATCGGATCTGTTTCAAATATGTCAAAAAGTGCCGGACGCGAAATCTCTTTCGTGTCCGGCACTTTTTCATCGATCCCACTTGTCGCACAGGCTGTTGATCTGATCGGTAAACCGGATCAGATCCTTATTTGCTCCTCCTTTGTTGTGAGCGATCACCGTGAGCAGGCGGTTACCGGCTGCCACTAAGCGATCAAAGATCGTCTGTGCGCGGAACGCCTTCTGGCTCATCCTCTCCTTCTTTGTCTGCACTCCGACAGAGAGCAGTTTATCCTCTGCCAGATCGTATTCTCCGCCCGAATATGGCGCGATTGCATCATATCCTTCCTCTGTAATAATATCTTTAAAATGTTCACATATCGTATCTTCGCCATGCACCACAAAAACTTTCGGCTTGCTTGTAAACGAATGCAGCCATGTAAGCAATCCGGTCTGATCTGCATGTCCGCTTATGCCTTCCAGTTGCTCAATCCTTGCGCACACCTCAATGTTTTCTCCGAACAGCTTTACATTGGATGCCCCTTCTAAAATACTGCGTCCAAGTGTACCATTGGCCTGATATCCCACAAAAAGAATCGTACATTCTTTTCTCCACAGATTATGCTTTAAATGATGCCTGATTCTTCCCGCCTCACACATGCCGGATGCAGATATGATCACTTTCGGCTTGGTCTCAAAATTGATCGCTTTGGATTCGTCACTGCTGACCGCTGTCTTAAGACCCGGGAAGGATAACGGATTGATTCCCTGACGGATCAGTTCCAACGCCTCCTCATCAAAGCACTCTTCTACATTTTTTTGAAAGATATTGGTCGCCTCAATTGCAAGCGGGCTGTCGACATATACCTCGAAGTCCTCAAACTCCGGAAGCAGGTTGTCGGATTTAATCTTACGAATAAAATATAATATCTCCTGTGTCCTGCCCACTGCAAAAGAAGGAATCACGACATTGCCTCCCTTTTGGAAGGTCTCTCCTATGATCTTTGTAAACTGTGCCACATAATCCGGAATCTCACCATGATTACGGTCGCCATATGTGGACTCCATCACCACATAATCAGCCTCTTCCAGATACTTAGGATCCTTGATGATTGGCTGATTCAAATTTCCGATATCCCCTGAAAACACAATCTTCTTTGAAATATCCCCTTCCGTCAGCCACACTTCAATGCTGGCAGACCCCAGAAGATGTCCTACATCCGAAAATCGAATCCGGATTCCATCCGATAATGCAATGATCTCCTCATACTCACAAGGTACAAAATGTTCCATGACACCAATTGCATCATTGACAGTATAAAGCGGTATATATTCTTCTGCTCCGGCTCTCTTTGCCTTCCGGTTTCTCCACTCCGCTTCAAATTCCTGAATGTGTGCACTGTCCCGAAGCATAATACTGCAAAGATCCGTTGTCGCTTTTGTCGTATAGATTTTACCGCGAAATCCCTTCGCATACATAAGCGGTATCAATCCGGAATGGTCGATGTGCGCGTGAGTCAGCAGGATATAATCTACATCCGATGGATTCATCGGCAACTCCTGATTCTCATATACATCAATTCCCTGTTCCATACCACAATCAACCAAAATATTCCTGCCACATGCCTGCAGGCAGTGACAACTTCCGGTCACCTCATGATCAGCTCCAATAAATGTTAGTTTCATAGCACCACCCCTTCTTCTCAATACAAGTCTTCTCTAAGATGAATTTTGTCCTGTCTTCATTTTGTCAATCGTTCACAATGAACTTAATCCATGGCACAAAAACTTCTGCTACTTTCTGCATCTGTCTAAACAATACAATCTATGATTCCAATATCATTACGTCGACAGGGTAATGATTAGATCAAATGCAGTTTTTTTGCCATTTTCACAATCAGTGTTCCCTTCGGGAATGCCAGAAGCATCTCCTCTGTATAACCACCTATTTTGATCATGGCGATAAAGTATACTCCGGCCGCAACCAGTATCGAGGTCAATATTGCCACCGCATTGCTGATATACGCACCGGTTATCCGATTGAACAATCCATCCAGTCCTTTATAGACCACAATCGCTGCAATTCCCATAAAAAAAGCGGAGGCAAGCGGAACCAGTACTGTTTTTTTCCATTCTATCTTGAAATCCAACTCTTTTTTTATAAAATGATAGTTCATAAGCACCACAATAATCGCATAAAATGTAGTGGCTAAAATCAGCGAATAAATTCCCAAGTGGAATACATAAAGACACGGCAGCAACAATAAAATATGCAATACCAGTGCCACTGCCGAACTGATCACCGGTACATTTACCTTACCGATGCCCTGCAGTACGCCATTCAGCACGCTGGAAATGCCATATACCATAATAGAAAACGCCCCAAGTAACAGCATGATCGTCAGCATTTGAGTTCCGCTCTCGGAAAGACGCCGATAAAGCAGCATGGAGATTGGTTTACCCAACACAGCAAATCCCACTGCGCATGGAACCGTAAACACCATAGCAAGCTGCATGGATTCCGTGATGCTGTGATTACACGTTTTTCTATCGCCCGTAGCATAAGCACCGGATACCCTCGGTATAATGGCAGATGCCACAGCCGCCGCCATTGCGATCGGAACATTTGCAAGTACCAGATACATTCTGCTGTAGATTCCATAATATCCGTCAATCACATCATCGCCCATAGTTTTCATTATCTTCTGATAGATATTCATATCTAATGTGACATTGACATTGTAAATGAAAGAGCTGAAGATGATCGGCGTGACGATCAGTAAAAACATCTTGAGTACCGCACCGTATGACAACAGATTCTCTGTGTTGTCCGCTTCTATTTTCTTTTGAAAATCTTTTCGTTCTTTCAAATATAAATGTATCATGTAGAGCAAGCCGGCAACTACAGCCACCCCGGTTCCCACGGTTCCTCCTGCCGCACCGTATACATTGTATTGTACGCTTCCCTTTTCATAGCCTTTTCCCAATGCAAGATGCATGAAAAAAAGTGCTGCACCGATGCTGAAGATTGCATTGAATATCTGCTCCACAACCTGCGAAATTGAAGTTGGAACCATGTTGCCGTATGCCTGATAATATCCCCGGAAAACACTTAAAAATCCGGATAAAAAAATGGTCGGTGCCAGTACTCTTAACGATAAGACCGAGTTCTCCGTCACCAGATAAGGTGCCCCTATATATGCAAATACAGCCGCTATTCCACCGATTACAAACACATATAGCATAGCTACATTCAGAATTCTCTTTACATTTCGGTATTCGCCTTTTTCAATCCGCTCTGCCATAATTTTCGAAACGGCTGCGGGTATGCTGAAAGTTGCGATCAATAAAATCAGGGCATATACCGTCTGTGCCGCTCCGTAATATCCATTGCCCTCATCACTTAATATATTTGCGAACGGAATATTATATGCCATTCCGATCAATTTTGATATAATACTCGCCGCTACCAGAATGGTAGCCTGCATTGCAAAACTTCCCGATATCTTTTTTTTCTTTTTCATTTCTTCTATCTCATTCTTTCCTCATGTCATCTTATATATCAGTCAGGGAATATGACCCTTTGACCCTGACAGTATTATATGATGTTGGGGTCAAAAGGTATTTTGCCCCCAACTGATGCCTACGCACGACTACATTGCTACGCAATTCTCGTCGTGCTAAAAACATTCGCAATCCCCGCATATTTATATTTAGTTTACCACATTTTACGGAAATTGGGTAGCCGTTTCACAACAATCCCTATACAAAACGAAAATGGCAGCCGAAGCTGCCATTTTCCGAATGTACATTTTCCTTCTCTTATCTGCGGTTATAATTGATCAGACAACCCTTCAGGATGATCTCTCTCTCATCGTCAGTCAAATCTCCAAGGTGGAAGGTTAATTCCTTCATACCCTTGTTGACCACATAAGCTTTGATATCATCATTCTTCTCCTTCACTGCTTTCACAATATCCGGAATAAAGATATAGTCATCAATGTCGAATGCGTAATCCTCCGGCATCAGGAATGGAAGCATACCCCAGTTGATCAGGTTGGAACGATAACGCTTGGTCGCATATTCCTTCGCAACATTCGCCCATCCTCCAAGCACCTTCTGGCAGGAAGCTGCCTGCTCACGCGCAGAACCGTCACCCGGTTTTACTGCAAAGATGGTGGAACCAATACCGGTATTCTCACCACTAACCTCCGGGAATGACTCTTTGATCTGATTCATGATC